>CAZAZB010000413.1:0-3725 GCA_964489485.1 uncultured Pseudomonadales bacterium
AGTCAAACTTGCCATGCCTGCCTGCACCTGATGAAAATTTTGCTGCGCCTTCCCTGGTTTCACCCGAGGCGATGACTTCCCGGCCCAGGACTGTCTCGTGCGCAAGTGCATCTGGTAATGACATGGACCATTGATCGTAAGAAGACTGGCGATCACTTCGCATGCAACCCTGTGGAAAAACACAAATCTCGCGGGCCAAATCTAATGCGCCTTCAAGTGCTCCACCTTTCTCCGTCAGGCGATTGGCAAGGCCCATGCGTTGTGCTTCTTCACCGGCAACTCCCCGGCCAGTTAAAATCAGGTCGAGTGCGTGGCTATGCCCTAATAGGCGGCTAAGCCGGATTGTGCCACCGTCCACCAGCGGTACGCCCCAGCGACGGCAGAAGACACCAAATATGGCATCTTTCGCGGCGACTCGAAGATCACACCAGACCGCCAGCTCCAGGCCACCGGCGACAGCATATCCTTCCACTGCGGCGATCACGGGTTTGCTCAATAACATTCTTGTTGGACCGACAGGACCATCGCCGTCGAGGCCGACACGGTTGCCTTTGCCCGTTGCAACGGCCTTCAGATCAGCACCGGAGCAAAAGGTACCCTCAGCGCCTGTCAGAATGGCGACCTTTTGTTTGTCGTCACTGTCGAACTGACGGAATGCATCAGCCAAAAGAATGGCTGTTGGTCCATCCACAGCATTTTTAGCTTTCGGCCTGTTGATTGTTACGATCGTGATCTCATCCTGCTTTTCAATTTCTACATCTGTCATAGATTGCTCCTGTGATTAGAAGGACAGTCTACCTTGGTCTTGCTGGGATTCGAATTTTGAGGTGAGCAGAACTTGTCTTGACCCCGTGCAATCGCCAGGCTTGGTGAGATGCCCCTGAATTATGTTAGTGTTGGGGTTTTCTTCAGGATCTAACATGGCTTATATCAATCGTGATGGCGTTAACATTTACTTCGAAGATCACGGTGCTGGTGACAAGACGATTCTCTTGAGTCACGGTTATAGCGCCACATCCGGCATGTGGGCAGAACAAGCGGCATTCCTGAAAGATGGTTACAGAATTATTACCTGGGATATGCGTGGCCACGGACAAAGTGACAGCCCAGACGATCCCACGCTCTATTCAGCGCAGCACACGATTGAAGATATGGCGGCGATCCTGGATGAATGTGGAGTGGCGCGGGCAATTGTCGGCGGACTTTCCCTTGGTGGATATGTGTCCCTTGCGTTCAATCTGGAATATAGGCAAAGAGTGAGTGCATTGATGTTGTTCGACACAGGACCAGGCTACAAGAAAGACTCAGCGCGCGATGGCTGGAACAAGATGGCGAATGAGCGTGCACTGGAGTTCGAGACAAAGGGACTAGATGCGCTCGGAACAGGTGAAGAAGTCCGCATTGCAAGTCACCGGTCGGCTCAGGGCCTTGCCCACGCGGCGAGAGGAATGCTGGCGCAGTCGGGTGACAAGGTCATTTTGTCCTTGTCATCCATCAATGTACCAACCCTTGTATTGGTTGGTGATGAGGACGAAGCCTTCATTGCACCGACTAACTATATGGCAATAAAGATACCGGGTGCGAAAAAAGTGACGATAGAGGGTGCCGGGCATGCCTCTAATATTGATCAGCCGCGAGACTTTAATATGGCGGTGAAAGCGTTTCTTACAGAACTGGATTAAGTACTCTTGGACAAATGCGCTTGAATAAATGTTCTTGAATAAAGAACAACGATTGTTCAAAAGTTAGTTCAACAGACAAAAAACATTTAAGGAGTAGATCTCTATGGATATAGGATTATTTGTTGTTGCGACTGAAAATGCGATGCCCATTGATCTGCTAGCGAAAGCAGCGGAAGAAAGAGGCTTCGAATCTTTGTGGATACCAGAGCATTCACACATTCCGTTAGACAGTGTTTATCCCGGCGGTGCCCCCATTCCAAAGGACTATGGCAACACCTACGACCCATTTGTCGCCCTGGCGATTGCGGCGGGTGCCACCTCTACCATTCGGTTGGGAACGGGGATATGCCTAGTGATTGAACGCGATACAATTCAGACAGCCAAAGCCGTGGCCACTCTGGACAAGGTAAGTGGAGGCCGCTTTGAATTTGGTATCGGTGCCGGTTGGAATCAGAAGGAAATGGAGAATCACGGAACAGATTACAAGACCCGTTTCACAAGAATGAAAGATCAAATCATGGCGATGCGCACCATCTGGACCGAAGATGAGGCGGAGTATCATGGTCCCTTCGTCGATTTCAATCCCATGTGGTCCTGGCCAAAACCGGAACAGTCGCCATATCCACCCATTATACTGGGCGGTGAATCAATTCATACACTAAGGCGAGTCGTGGACTATTGTGATGGCTGGTTGCCTCGTGCACGAGTCCCGGAAGATGTGCTCAAGGGAATGGCTACACTGGATGAACTTGCGAGTGAGGCGGGTAGAGAAATACCGGTTTCCGTCTTTGCACCAGCACCAAAGTGGCTCTCAGCATTTAGTGACGCAGGGGCAAAACGTAGCATTATGATATTACCGGCAGAGGGTGCAGACGCCACAGTAAAGAGACTGGATGATTACGCGAAACTGATTTCGTAACTGGTTTCAAAACCGATTTTTAAAAAAAGTGAAGAGGAATAGAAGTATGACAACTGTTGAAGTAGTAGAAGATATCAATGCAGATACTCAGGCGGTCTGGAAGATTCTGGGTGATTTTGGTGGCGTCAAGGTCGCAGGACCCATCACGGCCTTTGAAGTCACCGGCGAAGGTGTCGGCGCTGTCAGGACAATCACAATGGGTGGCGCCAAGGTTGTTGAGCGGCTGGAAGCCTTTGACCCGGATGCCATGAGTTTTACCTACGCCATTATTAACGAAGACTGCCCGTTGCCTGTCGCGGGTTATAGCTCATCGGTCAAACTATCAGCGAAGGGTGCGGGCACCTCTGTAGAGTGGGTGGGAACTTTTGAACCAAAGGGTGATGAAAACGCCGCTGCAGAAATGGTTCGTGGTATTTATACGGGCATGATTGCAGGGGCTAGAAAGGCGCTGGTGTGATTGTGCCGAATGATCTATCTTTTGACGGTTTTTTTTCTGACAATTCTTTTTTCGATATCGTCTAAAGACCTTCTACATAAAGAAAGTCGTAGCCGAACCAGAGAAAGATAGTACATAAAACAAGCGTGCATAACATTGCCGGAGTACCCTTACGCAACCAGAGACCGGGTGTAATAGCCATTTCTGGATTACCGGTTTCTCTGGCTAACCTCTCTGAAATGGTCACGATATAGACATTGGCTGTTGAGCCGATGTGAGAGCCATTTCCGCCCATGCCAACACCCATGGCAAGTGCCCACCAAAGAACACTCACGTTGATGCCTTCATGTTGAAGACCGGCGAGTACGGGTAACATTGCGGCTGTAAAGGGGATGTTATCAATTAAGGCGGACAGAATAGCTGCAACCCAAAGCAAGGTTATCGCGGCCATCATCGGGTCGGCAAGAATCATCACCTTGAAATGCTCGCCGATGATAGCAAGCAATCCGCTTTTTTCTACGCCGCCGATGACAATAAACAAAGAAATGAAAAACATTAGCAGCGGAGTTTCAAGGTACCTGGTGACCTCATCCAATTCCACCTTCTTCGATATAAAAATCAGCAGCGTCAAGCAGGCGGCCGCAACCAACCAGGGCTCCCAGCCTATCCAGCTGTGGATAACAAATAG
>CAZAZB010000414.1:0-3720 GCA_964489485.1 uncultured Pseudomonadales bacterium
AAAGTTTCTGTACAACGCTTCAAAGGACTGGGTGAAATGAACCCATTGCAGCTTCGTGAAACAGCCATGGCGGAAGAGACCAGGCGACTCGTTCAGTTGAAAATAGAAAAACCGAAAGACGCTAATGAACTCCTGGATATGCTGTTATCGAAAAAACGTGCAGCAGACCGGAAGTCCTGGCTCGAAAAGAAGGGTGATATTGCAGAGCTGGTTTAGTGAGGCGTTGATCTTACGAAGCAGCCGGTTGCAGGGTTAAATTTTAGAATTCTATTGTTGGAAAAATTAAATGAGTGATCTATTTAATTCTGGTGTCTCTGAGGTGATTTCACTGGAGGAGTACACAGAAGGGGCATATCTCAATTATGCCATGTATGTCATCAACGACAGGGCATTGCCCCATATTGGTGATGGCTTAAAACCGGTGCAGCGAAGAATTATATACGCCATGTCCGAACTGCGGTTGAGTGCCGATGCCAAGTTTGCCAAGTCTGCGAGAACCATCGGTGATGTGCTGGGTAAATTCCATCCCCATGGAGATTCAGCCTGTTATGAGGCCATGGTGCTCATGGCGCAATCTTTCAGTTATCGATATCCATTGATTAATGGCCAGGGTAACTGGGGCTCGCCAGATGATCCAAAATCCTATGCGGCGATGCGATACACAGAATCGAAGTTAACAAAGTATTCAGAGGTTTTATTAGGTGAACTGGGGCAGGGTACTGTCGACTGGACAGCGAACTTTGATGGCACATTGGAAGAACCCATCCATCTTCCTGCGCGGTTGCCTAATATATTGCTAAACGGTGGCACAGGCATCGCCGTAGGGATGGCAACCGATATCTTGCCTCATAATTTGCGAGAAGTTGCCAGCGCCTGCATTCGATTGCTGGACAAGCCGAAGTCCACAACCAGCGAAATCTGTGAACATGTCAAAGGCCCTGATTTTCCAACAGGTGCCGAGATTATTTCCAGCAAAGATGACATCCTGCAAATATATGAGACAGGGCGAGGCAGTATTAGGGCGAGAGCGATCTATGAGGTCGAGGCAGGCGATATCGTTATAACAGCACTGCCATATCAGGTGTCAGGTACAAAAATTCTTGAACAGATTGCTGCCCAGATGCAAGCGAAGAAACTGCCGATGGTCGTGGATCTACGCGATGAGTCAGATCACGAAAATCCCACGCGCATTGTGATAATTCCAAAATCAAACCGTGTGGATACGACCGAGCTCATGAGCCATCTTTTTGCATCCACGGATCTGGAGCGAACCTATCGCGTTAACTTTAACGTCATTGGTATCGATGGTCGCCCACGTGTCCGACCGCTGGTAGAAATGCTAACAGAATGGCTCAAGTTCAGAACAGATACGGTACTCCGGCGTTTGAAGTTTCGTCTGGACAAGATTCTCGATCGGCTCCATATCCTTGATGGTTTGATGATCGCCTATCTCAACATAGATGAAGTCATCAAGATTGTTCGGACAGAAGACAAGCCGAAACAAGCCTTGATCGCCAGATACGAAATATCAGAACGTCAGGCGGATGCCATTCTCGATCTCAGGCTGCGGCAATTAGCCAAACTTGAAGAGATCAAGATACAAGGCGAACAGGATGAGTTGAATGCAGAGCGAATTGATCTGGAGAAGACCATCAATTCCAGGGCACGTCTCAAGACCATGATCAAGAAAGAGATCATGGCGGATGCCGAAGCCTATGGCGATGATCGTTTATCGGCAATCACAGTGCGCGACGAAGCCCAGGCGTTTAGAGAAAAAGACCTGATTTCAACCGAGCCGGTGACGGTTGTATTGTCTGAAAAGGGCTGGATTCGTGCGGCCAAAGGTCACGATATTGATGCCAAAGAACTCAGCTATCGTTCCGGCGATAGTTTCCTTCATGCCCTACCCGGCAGGTCAAATCAGGATGCTGTTTTTCTTGATTCAACAGGGCGGGCCTATACCGCAGCAGCACATACCCTGCCCTCCGCAAGAGGCCAGGGTGAACCCCTGACCGGGCGAGTCAATCCCCCTTCAGGTGCCTTTTTTACGGGGTTGGCTTTCGGAGACCCAGAACAGAAATTTGTTGTGGCGAGTGATGCCGGTTACGGTTTTATCACGCGCCTTGAAGATATGTTGACAAAGAACAAGGCGGGTAAGTCGCTGATAACGGTCCCGAAAGGGGGTGTTGTGATTCAGCCTGCCATTGTCACAGACCCGAAGCACGAATTTATCGCCGCATTCAGCAATGAAGGTCGATTGCTTATCTTCCCGGTGGAAGATCTACCGCAGATGGCGCGCGGTAAGGGAAACAAGATCATGAATATTCCACGGGCAAGGGTTGTGGAGCGGGTAGAAATGATGACCAATATTGTCGTCTTTTCAGAAGTGGATACACTGGTCGTCTACTCCGGAAAGCGTCATCTTAACCTCAAGATTGGCGAGCTGGAGCATTACCGGGGAGAGCGAGCAAGACGTGGTCTAAAACTCCCGAGAGGATTCCAGAAAGTTGATGGCGTCGAGCTGATGAGAGGGAGTTGATAATCAACCAGCGGATTCATAGATTAACAGGTTGCTGTCGTTCGCTGCTCACACAAGCTGAGCCGCTTGTTGATCCAGCAGAGGATCATTGCTCTCGATAGTGTAGACCTCGCCGCCTGCCGTTGCCGAGCTATGAAAGGGTGCTACTTCTACCAGTGGTATAAGACCAAGATTACTAATTTCATCGTTAACCCGCTGACTCACCAACAGGTTGTCCTCCGCGACGGAGGCTAGATAACTAGTTTGCTTGCGGAGCATGGGTAATTCGGCGACGAGATCAGAATCGATTCCTGCACGATATACCAGGTTACCCGTTTGCAGGTCGACGATCCGCCTAATTAAAAGACCGCAACGAAGCGCCCTGATAAGTTGGTCTGTGGTGTCGAATATTATAGACCACTCTTCTTCTCCGACTGGAAGCAATGAACCACCATATAAGGCGCAGGCCTGATGCAAAGCTTCAACGGGCGCCAGTCTTGCAGGCTTGATCTTAATCGCCAGCAGTGTCCTGCTATCTGTTTCGGGAGAATTGTCTATGACGGGTTGAATATCTGTTTTCGAAGCAGATAAGGCACTCGCCATTTTCTGATTGGTAAACCACAAATACAAGAGGTCGCCATAGAACCAGATAAAAACTGTCGTTAAAGTGATGACGAAGAGGTAGCTGAACAGTGTCGCCATGAAAATATTTTGCATTGTTTTTTGGCGTTCGGCAGTGTCTAGGGCGATGAGGACATAACCCAGTGTCGAGTTCTGAAAATTGATCAGCCTCGTGTAGGCATTCTGCCCGTCTTCCTGCTGCCCGGATTGGGCGAGTAGTTTATTATCGGGGTCGTAGATTGCAGCAAAACTAAAACTATTTCTGGAAAGAAGTTCATCAAGCACAACATTCAGGGAAAGAATATCTTTGGAGACGAGATAGTCGATAGATGTGTTCGCTAATTGATCAACAATGGCTTGTCCAAGCTGGTCTGATTGTCGCTGAAGCTCGGAGTCAGAAAAGGCCAACAGCAGCCAAACAGATAGCAAGGCGCCAAGCAGGATCGGAATGATAGCGATTGCAATCAACCGACGACGAACGATTCTGATTTTCTGGATTGAATCCGACAATCTGGACTTCCCGGCAGGAAAAAAAATATTATAACTGAAGCAGACGTTCCCTGGTTGTGCGCCAGTGTTGA
>CAZAZB010000415.1:0-3704 GCA_964489485.1 uncultured Pseudomonadales bacterium
CAGTGGACCTGCAAAAAAAATTATTGATTGATAACCCCATGCGACTTTACTGGTCAGACTAGAGACTCGAACTAATGGTATGGAAAGCACACGACTACGATCAAATTCCAGGAACCTATGTTTTTGATGGACGTCGGTCTCATCAGGGATATGCACTGAATCGGCTGGCTTTCTCGTTTAACAATGAGGAGAGCAGGCTAGCCTTCAGCGAAGACCCTGATGCCTATTGCCGTCGGTATGGCCTGACAGACAAGCAGAGGCAGGCAGTGCTGGCGACAGACTTTCTTACCCTATTACATGAGGGCGGTAATATTTACTATCTTGCAAAAATGAGTATTCATCTGGGACTTAGCATGCAGGATGCCGGTGCTTCATTCCAGGGTATAGAAACCGAGGAATTCAAGGCAAACCTGCAAAAGGCCGGTGAAGGGTTTGAAGAGAAACTGGAAAAATTAGGAGGCTACTGGCATGGCTAGAATTGTTGGTGGACTGACGACTTCGCATATTCCAGCGGTGGGTAATGCCATGACCCAGGGGCTGGAGCAGGAGCCTTACTGGAAGCGGTTTTTTGATGGCTACGAGCCTGTGAAAACGTGGCTCGACCGGGTTGATCCTGATATCGCTATCGTTGTTTACAACGATCATGGTCTTAACTTCTTTTTGAATCAGGTGCCAACATTCGCCATAGGCTGTGCAGACCGATACGAAAATGCCGATGAGGGCTGGGGATTGAAAACCCTTGCAGCATTTGAAGGTGATGCAGAATTTTCCTGGCACATCGCAGAGTCGCTGATCGAGCAGGAATTTGACATGACCCTGTGTCAGGAAATGCTTGTCGACCACGGGTTTATTACACCCATGGCATTGATGTGGCGACATCTTGATACATGGCCAGTGAAAGGAATACCACTCGCGGTCAACACTGTGCAACATCCCCTGCCCAGCGCAAAGCGTTGTCTCGAACTGGGCAAAGCACTGGGGCAGGCAATCGAATCCTACCCGGAAGATCTGAAGGTCGTTATTTTCGGTACGGGTGGTATGTCCCACCAGCTGCAGGGTGAGCGCGCGGGGTTTATTAACGTTGACTTCGACCTGGAATGTATCGAGAAGATGATTGATGAACCGGAATGGCTAACACAATTTACTAATAGCGAAATCATGGAGAAGGCAGGCACCGAAGGCATTGAAACGATCATGTGGCTGGTGATGCGGGGCGCACTTGGGAAGGACGTCAAGCTGATTCACAAACATTACCATGTGCCTGTTTCCAACACGGGTGCGGGTGTACTTGTCCTTGAAAAGGAGAATCATTAGATGAAGATTTGCCTGGTGGGGGAAGGCGCCTTCGCGAATAAACATCTCGATGCTCTATCCTGTATTAACGGCATCGACGTTGCCTCGATCTGTGGTGGTGTTGCAGAGGCGACAAAGAATCTGGCGGCCAAAAGGGGAATAGACCACTGGACTACCAACCTTGAAGAAGCGCTCACACAGGCAGACATTCAGGCGGTGATCATCGCGTCGCCGACCGGCATGCATGCTCAACAAGCCATTCAGGTCATGCAGGCGGGCAAGCATGTATTAATTGAAATCCCCATGTCGGATTCTCTCAAAGATGCAAAAGAACTGGTGAAAGTGCAACAGGAAACCGGCGTTGTCGCCATGGTTGATCATGTTCGGCGCTTTAATCCATCACATCAATGGGTTCACAATAAGATTCGGGCAGGTGAGCTGAAGATTCAGCAGATGGATGTTCAAACCTATTTTTTCCGGCGAACCAATACTAACGCATTGGGTGAACCGCGTAGCTGGACTGATCACTTGTTATGGCATCATGCCTGCCACACAGTTGATCTGTTCCAGTACCAGACCGGGGAAATAGCATCGCAGGTACAGGGGCTGCAAGGTCCGGCACATCCTGAGCTAGGCATCGCGATGGATATGAGCATTGGCTTGAAAGTGCCGTCTGGTGCACTCTGTACACTCTCACTTTCGTTCAACAATGATGCACCTTTCGGCACCGTCTTTCGTTATATCTGTGATATGGGCACTTATATCGCGCGCTACGATGATCTGTTCGACGGCGAAGAAAATCAAATTGATGTATCCGGTGTCGATGTTTCTCTAAATGGTATCGAGCTTGCAGATCGTGAATTCTTTTCTGCCATTAGCGATAACAGAGAACCCAATGCGAGTGTCGCGCAATGCCTTGATGCTATGGTGACGTTGGATGAAATTCAGAAGGTGCTTCGATAAGGGTCCGGACAAAAGGCGCGTTCAGTCTTTAGATTTGTCGAGAGCTGCTCGCTGGTCGTTGTGTGTTTCGCGATATTGACTGGGCGGTATGCCTTCCAATCGCTTAAAAAATCTTGAGAAATAGGCCGGGTCACGAAAGCCCAGGTTATAGGCGATCTGGTCTAGTGGTATCTGTGTGTATATCAACTGTCTTTTCAGTTCTAATAGAACTCGATTCTGCACCACGGCCTTTGCGGTAATACCAACCGATTGCCGGCAGAGTCGGTTGAGACTGGAAACAGAAGTATGCAGTGCATCAGCGTATTGTTGTACTTGCCAGTGCATGCGGAAATTTTCCTCCAGTAGGGCGCGAAACCCCTTGAGCATCTTGTTACCTGGCGCACTAAAATGATCCTGTAATTGTTGCTGGTCGAATTGACGTTTTAAGGTCACCAGAACCATGCCTACCAGCCACTCCATCATGTGTTTGTACCCGGTTTGTGATTGGTGAAATTCCCGAGCGACCAAATCAAGATACTCTTGTAGTTGTTCGAATAGGGAGCTTTGCCTGTCGAATTTGATCGTCTGGGGTGACCTGATTAATTCATCGAAATACTGCCGTGAACGCTGGTACCTTTCCTCTGTCAGCAGGGGCTCGGCAAGTGTGAGGACAGCACCGAGCGTATTCGGGCGAAACCTGAAGCCATGAACGACACCGGGTGGCACAGTAATCACCCAGGCTCCGGTGAGTAAATGATGTTGATCATCGAGCTGCAATTCCAACTGACCGTCAAACATGCACAGAAACTGAAACATGTTGTTGTGTCGGTGGGGTTTTATTAACCAGCCATTTTCCTCGCTTCTGGCTGCTATGTCTTCGATATGTACAAACCCCGGGTCTTTGCTAACAAAAGATTCCCCATAAAGCCCGAAGTGTGGGATGACCTCCTGAATGGTTGGCTTAGTTCTTCGTTTCATCCCTGGATTGTACCTGATAGGGCAGTGCTTCTATCGAGCCGCGATATCGAGTGAACATAAAAGGTCAGGTTCACACGCCGCAGCGAAGCAGAATTCCAAAGCTACGCAGTAACGATGTCCGGTTTAAGACTATCCAGGAACGCCAGCACTTCGCCGCCTTCCGTCGGACCAACGCCCAGGTCACCGGCAACACTTGTCACAATCTTGATGAATCGTGTCCAGTCCGCTTCAGAAATTCCCATTCCCTGGTGAGAAATCAACATGTCGCGACCGGTATAGTACATCTGCCCACCTGTCTCCTTAACGAGATAGTCGATCAGAAGCTGGATTTCACGGGCAATTCGATCTTCGCCGCGATTGGCCCAGAAACGGGAAAGAGCTTCGTCCTTCTGTGCCTGACCTACAAGAGTTGTTGCAAACATTGCGATTCCGTCGTAACCCCCGAGTCGAGAATAGAGAGAGTCTGCCATTCGTTTTTCTTCCGTATTAGG
>CAZAZB010000416.1:0-3697 GCA_964489485.1 uncultured Pseudomonadales bacterium
CAGTGAACTGGTGAATTTGAAGCTCACCGAAATTAATTTGCGACAGGGTGTCATTAGAATTATGGGTAAGGGTTCCAAGGAAAGGCTTGTCCCACTGGGTGAAGAAGCGATTTCATGGATTGTTCGCTATCTGCCCGAATCACGAAATGATCTTTTAAAGAACAATCTGAATCAGGACATCGTGTTCCCAAGCAACCGTGGCGCGCCCATGACCCGACAGGCGTTCTGGTATCGCATCAAGAAACATGCGGCAGCGGCCGGTATCCAGAAAAAACTTTCACCCCATACATTGCGCCATGCATTTGCGACTCATCTATTGAATCATGGGGCCGACCTCAGGGTTGTCCAGTTGTTACTTGGGCACAGTGATCTTTCGACAACTCAGATATACACACATATTGCGAAGCAGAGGATGAAGGAGCTTCATCAAGCGCACCATCCTCGAGGTTAGGCTCGGTCTAGGGGGTTTGTCGCATCTTTCTGGTTGTTTATCGGAAACAAATGTCTTACCTCGGGGTCTATAGTAAAACACGCTGGGAATATCCGATTGCATCGACAAGAGTGTTGGTGCAAAGTGCGCTGAGTTTATTTGCTCCAATGGCGAAATATAGGCCAATAGGCGCCCATTAGAGTTTCGAATCGTAAACAGGACGTTTAAAAAGCATCACCTAACACCCGAAGTGAATCTTCTATGAAAAATGTACGTACCTTATTCATCCTGGTGGGTCTGGCCCTCAGCGTTAGCGCGCCAGCACTTTCAGCGGAGACACTACCACTGGACACACTACCACCGGGCACACTTTCACCGGATGAGATGAAGAGCCGGTTGAACAAGATTCGTCCAGATCTTCCCATCAAGGCTGTCGGCAATAGCAAGCTCGACGGATTCTATGAGGTAACGCTGGTTCAGGGGACCGTACTATTCGTCAAGCAGGATGCCAGCTATTTCATCGCAGGTGATCTTTACAGGATCGAAGACGCAGCATTCGTTAATGTTAGCGAGGAAAGCAGAAATGTTGACCGGAAGAAACTCATCAACGAGGTTCCGGAATCAGAGATGCTGGTTTTCTCCCCTCCGCCCGGGCTCACCAAAACATCTATCACTGTCTTCACAGATCTGGATTGCGGATACTGCAGAAAATTGCACAAGGAAGTACCTGAATTGAACAGAATGGGTATAGAAGTACGATATCTGGCGTACCCCCGTTCTGGTATCAATACGAAATCCTATGACAAGTATGTGTCTGTTTGGTGTGCAGACAATAGTAAGCTCGCCTTCACCCAGGCGAAACTCGGTCAGGATCCAGAAACTAAAAATTGTGACAACCCGGTTGCAGAACAGTTTCTTCTTGGAAATAAGGTGGGTGTCACGGGTACACCGGCGGTTGTGTTCGAAGATGGCACGCTTCAAGCGGGCTATTTGCCTGCTGAAAAGATGGCAGCTCGCCTCGGTGTTAACTAACGAACTGACTGAGTCGCGTCTCTTATCTTGAAACCTTCTTTCTGATATACTCCTGAATCCTTTCTATTAGTGGTTCAGCTTTTCGCTGAATTGGAAAAACCTTGGAGATTCATCCACGCGCTGTGCGGCATGCCGAACAACGCTATCAAATTCAGATTCAACGAAATCTGACGCGAAACTTTCTCGCGCATCTCGCTCATGGCATGCTCGGTCAAACCGGGTTTCGCCTGATCATGGCGCCTACCTTCATCCCAGCCTACATCATGATGCTTTCCGGTGGGTCGCAGTTTGTTGTCGGCCTCGCGCTGTCTCTTCAGGCGTTAGGTATGATGCTGACCCCGCTCATTGGTGCCAATTTTATTGAGCACAGAAAGAAAGTACTCCCTGTTGGGTTTCTGACCGGGGGCGCCATGCGAGCTTGTGTTCTGATGGTGGCACTCTCTGGTTTCTTTCTCGAAGGAACTTCTGCATTGATTGCCATTATGGTGTCCCTTGCCTTACTCGGTCTATTTCAGGGTATGCAAGGAGTGATCTTCAATTTTCTAATGTCGAAGGTTATCCCCGTGTCAAAGCGTGGCAGACTGACTGGCTTACGGAATTTCCTTGCTGGTATCACCTCGGCCATTGTTGCCTGGATTGGTGGTACCTATCTTATTGGTGATTCCCCAACGGCGGTCGGCTATTCCTGGACCTTTGTGTTGGCTTTTGTGCTGACCAGTATTGGTCTACTGATGTTGCTATGGGTCCGTGAACCGGAGCCGCCCTTTGTTCGCGCGAAACAGTCCCTGTGGCAACGGATGGGCGAAGTTCCTGCTTTGCTACGGGAAGACAGCGCCTTCACCCGCTATTTTATGGCGAGGTCAGTGGCGACCATGGGTCGCATGGCCATGCCCTTCTATATTCTTTATGCCGGAGACTTCATCGGGCTCACCGGGCAGACACTAGGCGTATTAACATTTGCATTCACCATGTCCGGGACCATATCAAATTTGTTCTGGGGGCAAATGGCAGACAAGAAAGGTTTTCGCCTTGTTTTCTTGTTATCCATCATTCTCTGGATGATTTCGACTTTGTTGCTGATGTTTGTCAGTCACTATGCTGTGACGGTGCTTGTCTTTATTGGAATAGGCGCGGCGGTTCAGGGTTTTAACAACTCTTCGCAGAATATGACGCTGGAATTCGGCGATAGGGAAAACCTGCCAATGAGAATAGCGATCGCGAACACGGCAGCAGAATTTGCCGGAACCATTGGCCCTCTCCTTGGCGGACTTCTGGCAGCGACGTTAGGTTATCAATCAGTATTTATCGTGTCGATTACATTCTTATTCATCGGTGGTGTTGTCGTGAGATACTTTGTGCCAGAGCCTCGGAAAACGTAACTGGACAACTTAGCCGATGGTACTCAGGAAGGTGACGATTGATCAGCTGTTGGGTAAGATTGCGCGCCTACGAGAACATCTCGACAGGTCGTTGATGTAAATTGAAAAATGGAGGTTAGAGAGCACCCGGAATGAGCGAGTTTCCAAGGATAAAGAGACTACCCCCCTATATCTTCAGCATTACTGACGCGCTGAAGAAAGAAGCGCGTGCCCGCGGTGAGGACATCATAGACTTTGGTATGGGTAACCCGGATCAGCCCACGCCGCAGCACATAGTGGATAAGCTGATCGAGACAGTGCAACGAGGTGATACACACCGGTATTCGCAATCGAAAGGGATTCCCCGTTTACGAAAGGCAATCTGTGATTGGTATGAAGGTCGGTATGATGTGAAATTGGATCCAGACAAAGAGGCGATTGTCACCCTGGGCTCAAAGGAAGGCATTGCGCATCTGGCAATGGCGATCCTTGGTCCGGGCGATGCTGTGTTGGTGCCTAATCCATCTTATCCAGTACACCCTTATGGTTTCGTTATCGCGGATGCAGACGTTCGACATGTCCCATTAACCCCCGATGTGGATTTTTTTACCGAACTTGAAAAGGCCATTGTCAATACCTGGCCGAAGCCAAAGGTTCTTATTATCAATTTCCCTGGCAATCCGACCACGCAATGTGTCGAGCTGGAATTTTTTGAGAAGGTCATTGAGATTGCCAGGGAACACAGCATTTGGGTGGTGCAAGATCTTGCCTATGCAGATCTTGTCTATGATGACTATAAGGCGCCCTCTATATTACAGGTGCCCGGCGCGAAGGATATTGCTGTTGAATTCTTTACTCTGTCCAAGAGTTACAACAT
>CAZAZB010000417.1:0-3671 GCA_964489485.1 uncultured Pseudomonadales bacterium
CACAATTCGTGTTGTCATATCAGCTCTCTCAATATTTCGGCCAATTTTGATGAATGTGTAGGCGAGGTCGCGGCTCATGCTTCCAGCGAGATAGCCCGTCAGTTCATGACACAGGTCGATCACAGCGGCCAGAAAATTGTGTCTGCCTTCACGTTTCACGCCTAGCGTGGCATTATTTTGTAAATAGAGATGAAGTTCGTTTATTTTTTCCCATGCCTCATTCGGCATAATTTCACGGCTAGTTCGTGCATTTTCGCGCGCCATCGCGACCGATTTCCTGAGTGAACAAGACGGGTCTTCCAACAAGAACCGAATGACATTCCTCTCATCCTGATTACTAAAACGTCGAGCAAACTGTTCTTCATAGCCTGTAATGCTAATCAAACTGCCCCAGATGTATTTTATCCGGGGCAAATCCAACATTAGATTGGTATTAACATTGATAAGCCGTGCTGTGTTCTCTGCGCGTTCCACATACCGTCCAAACCAATACATTCTCTCTGCAACGCGGGAAAGCATCTCTAGCGGGTTCCTTTGTCATCATCAATAATCCAGGTATCTTTGCTACCACCACCCTGGGAGGAATTCACGATCAATGAACCTTTCACCAGTGCAACCCGGGTCAGGCCACCGGCGGTGACATAGGAACGATCGCTTTGTAGTATGAATGGCCGAAGATCCACATGTCTCGGTTCAATTGACTGTTCACGCAATGTGGGGACCGTTGACAGGTTGATGATGGGCTGTGCAATGTAATTTCTAGGGTTTGCCTTGACCAGCCGCTTCATCTCGGCAGTCCGCCGTTTGGATTCTCGTGGACCAATATACATGCCATAGCCACCGGACTCGTTAGCCGGTTTTACGACGAGGTTTTCAATATTCGCCAATACATGTTGTCGCTGGGTCTTATCCGCACACATGAAACTGGGTACATTTGGCAGAATTGGATCTTGATCCAAATAGTACCGAATCATGTCTGGAACGTAGGTGTACACAACCTTGTCATCAGCGACACCTGCACCCGGTGCATTGGCCAGTGCAACATTTCCTTTTTTCCACGCCCTCATGAGTCCCTTGACGCCTAGTGTTGAATCCTTGTTAAAAACCTCAGGGTCCAGAAAAAGATCGTCTATCCGGCGATAGATGACATCTACCCGGGATAATCCCTCAACTGTTTTCATGTAAACACAATCGTCGTTGCCAACAACCAGATCAGAACCTTCAACCAATTCTGCACCCATTCGTTGTGCAAGGAAGGAATGTTCAAAGTAAGCAGAATTGTAGATTCCAGGCGTTAGAACAACGACCTCAGGAAAATCAGACGGTCTTGGCGAGATGGCGCTCAATGTATCAAAAAGCTGAGTTGGGTAGTCATCCATCGGTAGAATGTTGTAGTCCTGAAACAGTTTCGGCAGCACGCGCTTACTGATGTTTCGATTCTCTAACATATAGGATACGCCGGAAGGTACCCGTAAATTATCCTCCAGCACATAGACTGTACCATCTGTATCCCTAATGAGATCCGTCCCACAGATGTGCGCCCAGACCCCGAACTGTGGCGTGACACCCATGCACTCTTTGCGGAAGTCTTTAGAGGAGGCGATTATCGACCGTGGAATAACCTTGTCCTTGATTATTTTCTCATCGTTGTACAGGTCAGTGATGAAGTGATTGAGTGCTTCCAGGCGTTGTATAAGGCCTTTTTCAATCCTGGTCCATTCACTTTTTAGGATAGTCCGTGGAATAATATCGAAAGGCCATTCGCGATCGATATTCTCACCCTCGCTATAGACGGTAAAGGTAATGCCCATGGTTCTGATGGCGAGTTCGGCGTCCAGGCGCCGATTGTTTAAGTTTTCCAGCGAACTCTTCTTCAGGAATGATGCGAGTTGTCCCAATCCCGGACGCGCTCTATTCGTGTGAGATAGCAATTCGTCAAAAATCAGTGGGTTCGTTTCGTACTTCTTCAGGTCCATTTGTAGTGAAACCTTTCCATGTTTCGGGTGACTTCAAACATGTCTTTGTCACGAAAAATCATCACTTCATATTTTCTATTGTTGCCATCTCTTCTTTAAAGCAATCCGGGCAGTAGCCATGTGAGAAGTTGACATCAATTTTGTCGGAAATGTAGGTTTCGATTCGACTCCATTCATTAGGATCTTCAGGATCACCTTCAGCGTTTTGAATTTTCTTACACTTAACGCAAATAGGAAGAATTCCCTGGATGGTCTGTTGAATCTCGGCCATAAGATGGGTTTGCACCGTCACACCGATATAGACAAATACAGCGCCAAGAAGGAAAATCAGACTGACGAATGTTTCGCTGATAAGTGAGAAACCCAAGACAAGAGCAGCGAGCGATGCGATATAACCTAACAAGAAAAAAGCCATCAATGCTCGATGAACCAGCAGGTGAAACTGCATGGACTTTTGATGGCGTGCCGGGATGTATGGCATGACTTCCATCAGGTTCTTCGACCGGAAGATACCCAGGAACATAATGACGGCACCCACAAGGATGAAGGCGAAATTCGCCATCGATTGAAAACTCATCTCACCCAAAACCGCTTTCACCTCTTATCGAGCACAAATCTTTATTCTTAGCCTGTCTTGGATGAGTTATAACTTATTCGGGTGACACCTCACAAGCATTCTATGGGTTTTCGCTACCAAATATTTCAGCCAGCAACTCGCGAATCGCTTTCATGTTGTAAGGTTTGGGAAGTGTTGCTCTAACTTCATTTTCAATGCTTGCATCGTCTGATTCGGAAATATTCGTGCCATATCCTGTGCTCAGTACGAATGGTAAATCGGGGTGTGTGGCGAAGCACGAATGAATAAGGGTGATGCCGGTTACCTCTGGCATTGCGTAGTCGGTAATCACCAGGCTGAGCTCATTACCCTTTTCTAAAATAGTGTCGATTGCTTTTCGGGGATCAGATTCCATGACACATTGGTAGCCGAGGCGTTGCAACATTTCCGAAAGAACATCTAACAATACGACTTGATCATCGACTAGCATGATCGGTTTTGTTGAGCCTTTCTCAATATCGGACATTTCCATGTTCCTGTTTAAAATTTTGACCCACCAGAGGTCTGACTCGGGCGATCACTTATACAGAGCTACTATTAGCCTGCATATCCTTGCCCTGCTCAATAAGCTCACGGATCTTTTGCAACAGGCTATCGCTACTATAGGGTTTCTGTAAGAGCACAAGGTCATCTTGCAGAATAAAGTTTGTGTGTATACCGTCTGCAGAGTATCCACTTGTGAAGAGTATCGGCAGTTCTGGCCTAATCTTCAGTATTTCTTTCATGACTTCATGCCCGCCTAATTTCGGTAATACGACATCTAACAAAGCAAGGGCGATCGTAGATGCATTTTCCTTGAACATTTTGATGGCGATCTCACCGTCTTCTGCGACGATGATTGAATATCCTGCCAGGGTCAGGATTGTGGAAGCCAATTTTCTAACCTGTTCATCGTCTTCGACCAGCAGTATCGTTTCGGTACCCTTTGAATGGGTGGGCACCTTTTCCACATCGATACTTTTCGCCCTGGTGCCAACCTGAGGAAGATAGGTTGTGACATTTGTCCCCCGACCAACCTTACTGTCGATATGAGTAAAACCTCCATGTTGCGTTACGATGCCAAAGAATACAGATAGCCC
>CAZAZB010000418.1:0-3659 GCA_964489485.1 uncultured Pseudomonadales bacterium
ACATATTGTTAACACCGCCTCTATGGCTGGCTTGTTAGGGCGAAATCCAGGATGGACAACCTACAACGCAACCAAGTACGCCGTGGTTGGTTTAACGGAATCGTTGTTCGAAGAAGGCAAGCGAAGTGGTTTCGGTGCTTCGGTCTTGTGTCCCGGTGCGGTTAACACAAAAATCTATGAAGCCCCGCGAAATCGGCAACAACGGTTTGGCCCGCAAGTCTCGAAGGCTGCCTATCATGATATATCCGAAGACCTGGCGAAGGGTCTCAACCCGGATACTGTCGGGGAGTTGGTGGTCGAGGCAATCGAGGCGGAACGATTACATATTTTGACCGATCCGCGCTTTGCAAAACTTGTAGAAAAACGGTTCGATAGACTGTCCGCGGATTTTGAATGGGCTGCCAATAGCAAGGCGCTGAACCGATAATGACAGGCAATGATCAAGGATCGGAGGATGGTGACCAACCTTTGATTATCGACTATTGCCGATTTTTTTGGGATACACCGGAGGTGTTTCGCGAGAAAAACATATATTGAACAAGCAATATTTGTTACAAAGAATAAATAGCGAAAACTAGAGGCAGCACAGTGTAATGAATGATCAAGATATTCGCTGGAAACAACGATTCAATAATTTTCAACGAGCGTTTCTACTATTGCGCGAAGCGATGGAAGGCGATTTGGATAACATGAGCCAGTTGGAAAAAGAGGGAATCATTCAGCGGTTTGAGTATACCTTTGAATTGGCGTGGAATGTGCTAAAGGATAAAATGGAATACGATGGCATCGGTCTTGATAAAATTTCACCAAAAGCTGTCGTTCGCAAGGCGTATGCCAGTAAATATATCGATAATGCCGAAACATGGCTGAAAATGATTGGTGACCGTAATCTGATGAGCCATACCTATGACTTTGCCAAGTTCGAAGCGGTGATTAGCAGTATTGCAGAGTGGTATCTTCCCATGCTTGGTGACTGGTACATGGAGTTGCTAGAAGAAGCCAACGAGTTATCCGAGTAGCGCATGCGTCATACTGGTCTGACAGATGAACAACTCAGTCTGTTAAAGCGTGTGTTCGCGTGCTATCCGAAAATCGATCAGGTAAAACTTTACGGTTCGAGAGCTAAAGGCACCTATACCAACCGCAGTGATATTGATCTGGTGGCGTATGGCGATGCATTAGAACGTTCGGTTATTGCCGGTGTGCTCATTGATTTAGACGAAACGGATATACCCTATCAGGTCGACTTTCAGGATTACCATGATCTGAAAAATAAGAAACTGATCGATCATATTGATCGAGTTGGTGTTGAGATTTATCGAAGGTGACCAATTCCCGATTATCGACCATAGACGATTTTTTTGGTGGTACGCCGGAGGTGTTGTAAAAAGGACTACCGGATTCAGCCTTGAAAAACCTTCCTTAGACCCCGCAGCAATGCCAAAGGATGGCCGGACATGTGAGTCTCATCTGCAATAACCTGATGATCGATAATCAAGCCCGGATAGTTTCTCTCGCCGAGGGTATGTGCAAGGTTTTCCATATTTGTCACCATGGCGAACGCTTCGTTTAGGTTCTCTGGTTCTTCCAGTTGCCCAGAGGACATAAACACAGTGGCGTTCAAGTCATTGTGTGAGGCCGCGTAGCGTTTTTCATGCGCCAGGATATCTTTGTCACTCCACCAAATGGATGGGCTGCCGATGACATATCGTTGAAATGATGATGGCTGGTTAAAGAGTGCAAAAAGCCCAAATAATCCGCCCAGAGAGTAACCTGCATAGGTCGTATCATTTTCATCCGCATGATAGTTCTGCTGAATAAGCGGCTTCACCTGATTATTAATGAATGCCAGAAAGTCCTCGGCACCACCCGGTTCAACGGCGGGGAGGCTCTTATACCAGTCTGGCATTTCCTCACCCAGTGAAATGCTACCCTCACACTGCGTCAGGTCTCTTTGCCGCAATGACATTGAATAGATGGGCACCGGCACATCGTAACTTATCCCTACCAGGATAAATGAGGTTAGCTCGCCCGACATTTGCATTAAGGGAGCCACTGCATGAAGCGCTACAAACCCTGGTCCACCATCGGTCACGATGACAACAGGATATGCTTCGCCATCCGGATCATACCCGGGTGGCAAGGCAACATTGATCAGGTAGCTCTGGTCGATGAGATCACTGTGTAACTTGTGGACTTCCGTTCCCGTCAGTGTGACTTCTTCTGGCATGATCGATCCCCTGGTGTGTAAAGGTCATATTGATGAATAGGAAATAGACAAACAAGGATTCTTATCAACAGATGATGAGCGCCAGGTCTTTCAGATAGATCACTGGCGACTGATCTCAATTGTTTCGATAACGACCGGCGTAACGGGCCTGTCCTGGGCATCTGTCGGTGTATTCGAAATTGTAAGCAGCACATCTGCACCACTAACAATTTCACCAAAAACAGCATGCGCTGAGGTGGCTGGCGCTTTATCGAAATCCAGACCGGTGTTATCAACAACATTAATAAAGAACTGCGAGCCATTCGTATTAGGACCGGAATTCGCCATCGAAATGGTGCCTTCCACATTGCTCAGGCTTGAATCAAACTCATCGTTGAATCTGCCACCTGTAATACTCGCCCCGCCTGTTCCATTACCGTTTGGGTCACCGCCCTGGATAATGAACCCCGAAATGACGCGATGGAAAACCAGACCATCATAAAAACCATTACGTGCATGTACCGCAAAATTGTTGGCAGTATTAGGCACCTGCTCGGTGAATAGGCGTAGCTTGATGTCGCCGAGAGAGGTCTTCATGGTTGCAAAAGTGGGAAATGTGAGTGCAGTGGAAACGCCAGTGGTGACCTGCTGGTTATCACCATTTACCAACGATTGTGCAAGGGCGTTTAGCTCTGCTGGTGTAAAAGTGTCCATTCTAAGGTTCTGAGAATTGGCTGGCGTAAACGCCAGGATGTCTCTGAAATCCAGACTTGAGTCCGAATTGACATCAACACCCAATAATTCCTGGGCCAGTCCGGTGAGTTGTATCTGGATACTTTGTGAATCGAGCGTATCAAGATTAACATTCCCCTCCAGCAATCTTCGTACCGCGATCTCGGACACCATCGTCACATTCATACCGCTGGTTCGCCAATCGGCGGCCCTTCCCAATGCTCTTATTGTGCCAGCGTTCAGGGTCGGTACAACATCCAATACATTATCGTCATTCACATCGATATCGGTACCGCCGGTCACGGTGACCAGTACCCACTCGTTATCAGGAATGCCATCAAGGAGCAGGGAAAATGTTCCCCCTGTGTTGAGGTCGGTGGCATTATTGGTGACGGTCGTCTCGATGCTGCCGCTTGAATTGCTTGCTCTGGATGCCGTGACATTTGCTTCGATTAGCGGGCCCAATATGACGCGGTTGTTGTTATCCGGGACAATTGTCACGGTGACCAGATCAACTGATGTGGCGTTATCATCATCTGTGACCGTCAATGAAAAAGTGAGCAGCGTGTTCTGGGTAACGGCTGGTGCATCGAAGCTGGGTGTCAAGGTTGTGTCATTGCCAAGGGTTACACTGGTGCCACCAGTTTGCAGCCACTGGGTACTTGATACCGAGCCATCAGCATCACTTGCCGTACCGGAAAGGCTCACATTGCTGCCC
>CAZAZB010000419.1:0-3654 GCA_964489485.1 uncultured Pseudomonadales bacterium
CCACAATGCCCAGAAGTTCTACGTATTTCTCGGCGCTTAACCCCTCTGTCTCGCATTTTTGCAGCCAACTCTCTGTTAATCGGGACGCATCAGTCGTGAGGCGATGCACTGCGTCGACGGCGACCCCGGGTAAGTTAGTACAGCCGTCGTGCATTCCATTCACCGCGAAGGGTGAGAGTGCAGACTTTCTTTCAATACACAAGGCACAGCGTCTGGCTGCCCTGACCTCGGCAGCAATTGCCACCCTGTCTTCGCCACGCCACCAGTTACCGGGCGATGCTATCTTCTGCCAGACTCGCCGGTAAGTCTCTGCCAGATCGGATCTAATCTCAGGGTCAATATTTGAGTAGTCAAAATATGGCATTTCCCGCACCTCACTTATGGTCAGGGTTGGTAAAGTAGATCTTTGTAGGTTGTGAATCTATCTGGATCGTCTTACCCGGCTCTGCGGCCAGCATAATAAGCCTCTCGCGGGCAAAAGGTAGCCTCATCCTTGAAGCTGTTTTCCACCCAGCTAAGCGCATCTTGTTTGCTGAGTTTCACATCCCAGGGCTTGCCCTGGGGTTGCGCTACATGCCAGGGAGTATCCCAGAATACTTCGAGCCCATTACCCTCAGGGTCGCTGAAGTAAATGGAAAGCGTGTTGCCATGAGATAGAGGCATCACCTTAATACCTCCAAATTCCACTAGTCGTGCATTGAGTTGACCAATATCTTCAAAATCCCCGATTCGAAAGGCAAAGTGGTTAACCGAGTTGGACGGACCCTCATCCTGTCGCGTCTGAATCATGGCAAGTTGATGATGTTCTTCCGGGTCCTGGCTCATGAAAACAATCTCTGGTGAACTATCATCACCCAATGGTCCCCGGTCTGTGACCTCAAAGCCAAGGATCTTACTGTAAAATTCAATCATACTTTTCTGATCGCGAACATATAGCACTGCATGGGACCATGTCATTTTCATTTAATTTCTCCCTGATTATTTCTATTGGATTAGGCACCGCAACCAACGATGCATCTATCGTTTAGCGTACAGCTTTTTGTGTACAATTCTGGTTAGCGTACAACCTGAGTCGAAACTGTTCTACCCGCCTTCGCCATAAGGAAGGTTTAGTTTCACCGCTAACATTTCGACTAACTTATCGATACTGAGTTCTGCTGTTGTATGCCCAAACACAATTCTATCTGGGCGGACAATAGCGACATCATTCAAGGTAAACAACTTATCAAAGTGGCCACGCACTTCTTTTAGATCTTCAAGGCTTAGCTGCTGTGCTCCTATTGTGTTAAGAAACTGTGCTGATGAATCAGACATCACGAGCGCTTCAGCTGAAGTCGCCACAACAGCAAACCCGGTTCCGAGCAACCGATCAAGTCGATATTCTTCACCTCTTAAGTCCACCACGATAGGCTGACTGAACAAATATCCTGTAGATCCTGTATCGCTCAACTGTTCC
Source organism: uncultured Pseudomonadales bacterium (assembly GCA_964489485.1). Lineage (GTDB taxonomy): Bacteria > Pseudomonadota > Gammaproteobacteria > Pseudomonadales > Azotimanducaceae. The sequence continues at coordinate 1,457 of CAZAZB010000419.1, forward strand.
AGGCAGATAACCCCTTCCCTGATGGGTGGTGCTTCCCGACCCTGACCGTAGCCAGAATTGTGCAAGTCATGCGGCGCATCCGGAATCCTGGTTCCGGCTCTTTGTGCTCGCTCTACTTCAGCCATGTGATCCATTAACTTGCCGATAGACACAGCCCAGTCGACCAGGTCATGAGCATGGGCGTTCCTTTCCTGATAGTAGGTATCTAGCAACGCATCACTGCATAGGTTGTTTATAACCATCGGAAATTTCCATGCCAGATTGATGACATCTCTCATCCCTGCGTTTAGGCCCTGGCCAAGAAAAGGTGGGGTCTGGTGTGCGGCGTCTCCAGCAAGAAAAACATTGCCGGTGCGCCAGGTATCAGCGGTGGCAGCATGGAATTGATAGACGGCTGATCTACGGATCTCATAGCTGTCCCTTGGCGTCCAGGGGTCGATGAGTGACTGAATTGCCTCTTCCTTGAGCATGTCTTCACCATTTTCGCCCTGATTCAGCTTGAACTCCCAGCGACGATAGGGATCTTTTGTGCAAACATAGGTGACAATCCGATCCGGGTCACACACTTGAACTGTGTCGTTGTTAAGCGTGGCATTTTCATTAATAGTGACATCAACGACTAACCACTCATGATCGTAACCCAGGTCTCGCCAACCTATACCCAGTGATTTGCGCACAAAGCTCGCGGCCCCATCACAGCCCACTGCATAGGTAGCTGTTAACATTTCTGAAGCGCCGCTGGCCATATGGGTAAAATTTACCTCTACCTTGCTGTTAACATTTTCTATTTTCACTACTTCACATCCAAGATATGCAGTGACATTCTTGTGTGACAGCACCTCATCTCTTAGATAAGCCTCGAATTCCGGCTGATCAAACATATTACTCACCGGCCAACCATTAACGCCAAAGTCAGAAAATTCCTGACCAAACAACCACTCCCTGTCGGCATTGGCGAAACCTGCCCTGTCTCCCGGGCGAAGCTTCTGCATCAAATCATAGACGATCCCGGCGCGACCAGATTGTTGGAATGCGCGAATAACTTCCCCATCAAGATTAACCGCTCTTGGAAGAGGATAGACTTCAGTACCAAGTTCAATGACTGCAACCTTTAACCCTGCCTCAGCAAACAAAAGGGAAGCCAGGCTTCCTACAGGTCCCAGCCCAACAATGGCAATATCACGGCGTGTCATAATGATCGTTTCCTTAACCGTAGAGGCATTATTGACTAGAGTCACATATAAAAAGTATCATTATTGACTAGAGTCAGTCAATAATTTGCGAATGAAAGAATATGAGTAGTACACAGGCAAGTCTGGACCCGCCCCTGTCCAGAATTGATCGTAAACGGCGTGATACGCGGGAACGTATTGTTGAACATGCGGAGAAGCTCATGCGTCACAATCCGGTAAACGAAATTACCATTCAGGACATAACAGAAGCCGCGGACATTGGCCACGGCACCTTCTACCTACATTTTAAATCGAAGTATGAGGTGCTGATTCCAATCGTCCAGAGGGTGGCAGCTCGATGGGATAGGGTCATACAGGCCAATCTTCAGGACATAGAGGACCCTGCGGAAGTCATGGCATTCTCAGCCAGACACATGGGACGAATGATTGTTGCCGATCCATTATGGCGATGGTTTCTGCAACACTCTGGTGTGCCGGTAGAGGACTTGAAGAGCACGCTAGGCCGTTATAGCGCAAGAGATTTCGGCAAAGGTTTATTAAACGGACGACTGAAGGTCCCGGAGCTGGCGATTAGCAGCAGCTTTCTCTTTGGAGGTTTTGTCAACGCCCTGTTACAAAGCTTTGATTCAGATAATCCTGAAAAGACGATTGATGTTGTCGTGGAGATGATGCTAAGACTAGTAGGTCTTGATATAGAAGAAGCAGCATTGATGGCTCACAAACCTTTATGGTCTCTGGACAGGGATCTGGCAGGGTAGCCCCCTCTCGGATGCCAAATTGACCTCACCCATTTCAAAGCCAGGTAAAGTGCTGGCCATCGGGTGTCGGCATGGCAATGAAGCCAGCATCATTTTTGAAGGAAGGCGATGTCGTCAAAGTTGAAATCGAAAAACCTGGCTATATTGAGAACACTGTGGTTCCAGAAATCGCTAACACCGTGATCATCTCGAAGCTTGACCGAGAATAGGAGCCGTAGCGAGGGCTCGACTGATTGAGTCAGAATTT
>CAZAZB010000420.1:0-3653 GCA_964489485.1 uncultured Pseudomonadales bacterium
AAGGTGGTCCTGATGGCGGTGATGGCGGTGATGGCGGCAGTGTCTACTTCGTCGGCGATGAGGCTCTCAATACACTGGTCGACTTTCGCTTCCAGCCAAAATATCGCGCCCAGACAGGTGAAGGCGGGCGTGGCAAAGACCAGACTGGAGCCAAGGGTGAAGATATATACGTCCGCATTCCTCTGGGGACCAGTATTTTTGATGATGAAACAGATGAATTTATTGGCGACATTAACGACATAGGCGAGACGCTACTTATTGCTCAGGGCGGCTTTCACGGTCTGGGCAATACCAGATTTAAGTCCAGTACGAATCGAGCACCCAGGCAGACATCACCAGGGTCTGCCGGTGAAGAGCGAAATCTGCGCCTGGAACTTAAACTGATTGCTGACGTTGGACTCCTGGGGATGCCTAATGCGGGTAAGTCCACGTTGATCAGAGCTGTTTCCGCTGCGAGACCCAAGGTGGCTGACTACCCCTTTACAACCCTGGTGCCAAATCTTGGTGTTGTCCGGCTTGGAGATCATCGCAGCTTCGTCATTGCCGATATTCCCGGGCTTATCGAAGGCGCTGCAGACGGAGCCGGGCTGGGCGTACAATTTCTTAAACATTTGTCACGGACCCGTCTGCTTTTACATCTCATCGACATCGCTCCCTTTGATGGAAGTGATCCCGCTGAAAATTTCCGCACCATTGAGCAGGAACTGAAAAAGTATAGTGAAGGGATAGCGGGAAAAGACCGCTGGATAATTTTTACAAAGTCAGATTTGATGCCAGCTTCGGAGGCATCAGAAAGAGTGGATGCTATTGCCGGCGAGCTTGGGCTAACTGATCCTCAATACACGGTGTCGGCCATATCAAAGGAAGGAACCGATACACTGACATTTGCCATTGCACAGTATCTTGATGAGTTAGCGGAACAAGCCGCGATTGACTCACAGAAGGCCGCTGCCGGTGAAAAAGACGCGAAAATCAGGGAAGAAATTCATCAGCAATCTCTCGATCGACGAGCGGAACGCTGGTCGAGACGGCAACAGAATGGCGTTTCAGCGACATCGCAAGATGAAACTTCGAGAGATGATGGGGAAGGTGGCGACGATGGAGCAATCCAGGTTCACTACGAACCATGAGTGAATCCTTGTCCTTTAACCCGGGCAAGATCTGGGTTATTAAAATTGGAAGCTCACTACTCACCCGCAATGGCGAAGGTCTCGCCGTTGACCTGGTTAATAGCTGGGTTGATGATATCGTCGCGGCAAGGGAAGCAGGCTTTGATATCGTTATTGTCTCCTCAGGGGCGGTGGCAGAAGGGATGCTGCGGTTGGGTCTGGCGACCAGACCCAAGTCGATTCACTTGCTGCAGGCGGCGGCAGCAGTCGGGCAGATGGGCCTGATACAACTATACGAATCGAGCTTTCAGCGTCACGACATTCATACAGCCCAGGTTCTATTGACCCATCAGGACCTCAGGTCTCGTGAACGATATCTGAATGCGAGAAGTACATTAAAGGAACTCTTGTCACTCGGCGTCGTACCTGTCGTCAACGAGAATGACACGGTTGTGACCGATGAGATTCGCTTTGGTGATAATGATACGCTCGCTGCGCTGGTAGCGAACCTTATTGAGGCAGATAGCCTGATATTACTCACGGATCAACTTGGACTCTACTCAAGTGATCCAAGAATCAATAAAGATGCCAGTTTAATCCGCAGCATCAACGCAAATGATGAGCGTAATGACCAGATTGCAGGTGGTGGTGGTATACAAGGGCGAGGCGGCATGATTACTAAAATCAGGGCGGCGAGGATTGCTGCACGCAGCGGTGCCAATACACTCATTGCTTCAGGCTACCAGAAAAATGTCATCGGTCTGATCCAGTCTGGCAAAGTGCCTGGTACGTTGTTAACAGCAGATAGAGAAATGTTGGCATCGCGGAAACAATGGCTGGCGACCCTTTCAATTGCAGGTCATTTAACGCTAGATCAGGGTGCCACGATCGTCCTGAGGCAAAAAGGGCGGAGTTTGTTGGCCGTAGGAGTGCTAGAGGTCGAGGGAGACTTCACGCGCGGTGATATGGTTGCATGTATCGATGAAGCAGGGAATGAGATTGCACGCGGATTGATTAACTACAATGCGGCAGAATCAGGAAAAATAATTGGTAAGCCAAGCAAGCAGATTGAAGCATTGCTGGGCTATCTTGGGGACGATGAATTAATTCATCGAGACAATATGCTTATCGGCGGCTAGTCGGCCTGAAGCTAATTGACAGGCCGAAACAAGAAATGCCAATAAAACTAGCTATTAAGTGCTTTGACCCGTGTGTTCAGTCGTGCTTTATGTCTGGCCGCTTTGTTTTTATGCATAATGCCATGAGTAACTGCGCGGTCGAGAACGGGAACCGCTGTCTTGTATGCGTCACTCGCGACTTTATAGTCACCAGACTCGATAGCCGAGATGGTTTTCTTGATCGCTGTGCGCATTGCTGAGCGCTGGCTAGCGTTATGCTGGCGTCGTGTTTCTGATTGTCTTGCGCGTTTTCGTGCCTGGAGTGTATTTGCCACTGGTATAAGTATCCTGGGTTGGTCCGGAAAAATTAGACGCGGTACTATGCCTATTCATCATGCCTTTGTCAATTTGCTTTTTGGTATGGGCTGGCAAAATGTGGGGCAGTATCCTGGTACTGCCTTAACCGGCACAGTCTTAACCGGCACTAAAGTTGTGGCATTCAAAACTAATTACCTGAAGTAATGGATAAAAGAGAACAAAAAGAAGCGAAGGGCTACCGCGGGCTACTTAAGTCCAGTGGCATTGTCTCGATAATGACCATGGTCTCTCGGGTTTTTGGACTTGTCAGAGATATGGTTATTGCCTACTTTTTCGGTGCTGGCGCTGGTGCCGATGCTTTTTTTCTGGCATTTCGAATTCCTAACCTCTTTCGACGCTTGTTTGCAGAGGGTGCATTTTCTCAAGCATTTATCCCTGTTTTGTCAGAGTACAGGTCAAATAGGGGCAAAGCTGAAGTCAAAGACCTGATCGGTAAGGTCAGCGGTACGCTCGGCGTCAATCTGGTCTTAATGACCTTGCTAGGGGTCGTAGGTGCAGAACTGATCATTAGTGTCTTTGCTGCGGGGTTTGTCTACAACGGCGAGGTGGAAAAGCTTGCGCTGGCCACAGAAATGCTGAGATTGACTTTCCCCTACCTAATGCTAATTTCGATGACGGCATTTTCTGGCGCAATACTCAATACCTATGGTCGGTTTGCGGCACCTGCATTTACCCCGGTACTGCTGAATATCTCATTGATTATGTGTGCCATCTATCTTCGTCCGCAGCTCGATGCTCCCGTGATGGCATTGGCCTGGGGCGTCCTGATTGCTGGTGTCGCACAGCTGACATTTCAGTTGCCTTTTCTCGCATCAGAAGGATTGTTAACAAAACCCTCCGTTGATTTCAAAGATGAAGGCGTCAAGAAGATCCTGGCGTTGATGCTACCGGCTATTTTTGGTGTATCTGTTGGGCAGATAAATTTACTTTTGGACACAGTGCTGGCATCCTTTCTGGAAACAGGCAGCCTTTCCTGGTTGTACTATTCTGATCGCCTGTTGGAGTTGCCGCTCGCACTATTCGGGATAACGATTGCCACGGTGATGTT
>CAZAZB010000421.1:0-3635 GCA_964489485.1 uncultured Pseudomonadales bacterium
CATTCTGCAAGTCAAAAAATAAAGATGGCATCTGCGTAAAGTGCACATACTTGAATTGATGATCGCGAATGACATTCAGCGTGCACTGGTGAGGCGTCAGTCCCAGTTCGCCTTCCCATGCTTCACCTTCAGGCACGTCGCGAAAATCGAACTCCCAGTGTGCTTCCGTTCGCCAGTTGTCCGGAAAAGTGCCAGATCGAACTGTGCTCAATAGTGACATTCCATCACACTGAAGCGGAATATCGATGCCAAGCCAGTCAAGCATCGTTGGCATCAAGTCGATATTCTCGGTGAACGCAGAAAGTTGTCTGCCACGAGTGTCGTCTGACTGGCTGTCAGGGTCGCGGATGATCAAAGGGATATGGTAGGAAGCATCGAAGTAACCGAGTTTCCCTGTTATCCAGTGATCGCCGATTTGCTCGCCATGATCGGAGGTAAAAATGATGAGAGTGTTGTCCCACTGTCCGGTTGATTTGAGATAATCGAACAAGCGGCCGAGGTTATGATCCACCTCGGTCATCAGCCCAAAGTATGATGACTTCAAACGCGTCATTTTCTTGATGTCTTGTGGTGCTGCGGTATAGCGCTGTTTCAGGCAATGAGCCATGAATGGATGTTGCGCTGCCTCGGTCGCAATGTCTGGATGCCGTGCAAAATCTTCCAGTGTGTCCGGTGGATAAAGACTGTTGTATGGTTCTGGCGCAATCCATGGAGGATGAGGGCGTAACAATGAGAGGTGTAGGCACCAGGATTTATTCGACTGATGTTGCTCCCCTATGTAGTTCATGGTCTGGTCAACCATAAACCAGGTATCGTGTTCTTCTGCATCGATGGCAAGTGGTGCTGCGTGGGCTCCGCCATCTTCATACTCTGGCACATTCTTTTTTTGCGTATAGAGTTGATAGCTGATATCAGGAATGTCGTGTCCTCGCTGCGCCAGCCAATCCGCCCAGGCTGTGGGGTAGGTACCCATGTAGATAATGGGTTTGATGCCGGGAAGTGGACCCTCATATGATTTCAGAATGTCGTCGTTCGGGTCAAATTGTCTCGGATCATTTGCTGTGTCTGTGTAACCGAATAGAACCGGATCATGTCCATGGTGACGCATTTCCAACGCCCAATTGGTATGCCGCGCATCCAGGGGAGTACCATTGGTTCCCGAACGATGGTTCTGCAGGTACATGCCCGTGTGAAGGCAGGCTCGCGAAGGACCACAGGGGACAGCATTGGCATAATGGTTTGTGAACATGACGCCTTCTGCAGCCAACTTGTCGAGGTTTGGCGTTTTGACGCGATGCCCCAGTATCGAAAGACACTCGCCGCGCCACTGATCGGCGGTAATAAACAGAATATTTTTCATTGATTATTCTTCACAGGTTTTTTGCAAGCTATTTTCATCAAGTCTTCTTTATAAAGCTATCTTCAGCAATTCATTTTCATCTTGGCTTCTACTTGAACATTTATTTCAAGAACGTGGAGAGTAAGCTGAATAGGGTGTTGATGTAAAATTTGATATGCTCTGCCGCTTTTTAAGGGAAGTCCGATATTGATTCCGGTTAACTGGCCGTTTAGTCCAAAGAAACTACCGTTCTTCTACGGGTGGGTAGTGTGGCTGTTTAGCACCCTGGGGTTTCTAATCAGTATTCCTGGTCAGACAATGGGCATGGCGGTCTTTACTGACCCCTTTATTGAAGTGTTGGGCTTGACCAGAACCGAGCTTTCGCTTGCCTATCTATTCGGTACGGTTGGTTCTTCTCTTTTTTTAACAAAAGCAGGTCGATGGTACGACAAATATGGTGGTCGGATTATGATCACCCTTTCAAGTATTGCTCTCGGCATCATGGTCTACTATGTCAGCATGGTTGATAAGCTCAGCCAGATGTTCGGCGGGCATACCTGGGTCGCTTTTGGATTGATCTTTCTTGGCTATTTCGGCGTCCGCTTTTTCGGGCAGGGAGTACTGACCAGTTGTTCGCGTAATGTCATGTTGCTTTGGTTTGTGAAGCGCCGCGGGCTTGTCAGTGGTATTCGGGGTGTTTTCGTTTCCTTTGGTTTTTCACTGGCACCCTTGTTTCTGGCATGGCTGATTACCGATTTTGGATGGCGTGGTGCACTGTGGTTTCTTGCGGTCATCGGCGGGATTGGGTTTTCTATTCTGGCATTGATCTTTGTCAGAGACAGTCCCGAATCATGTGGCATGGTGGCAGATGGTGGCACTGGTGAGTCAGATCTTGCGGTGGTGACCGACGTTCCAAATAAAACCTTGCGAGAGGCGAGACGCAGCCCCATTTTCTGGATTTATTCGTTGAGCCTCGGCATGCATGCGATGTTTGGCACCGCTTTGACTTTTCACATCGTGTCTATCTTTTCAGAAGCCGGGCGAGGAAGAGAAGAAGCCTTTGGTTATTTTATTCCTGCGGCCATATTCTCAACCTTGACCAATATGTTGGCCAGTTGGATGGTTGATTTTCTGCCCCTTAAACCCTTTCTGGTCACCATGTTGGGTGCCTTTATTGTTGGTGCCTTTGGGCTGATGCATTTGGATCAGGCGTGGGGATACTGGATGTTGGCCGCTGGTTTTGGTGCTGGTGGTGGTCTCTGGGGTGTCACCTCCAATCTGGCTTTCATCCGGTTCTTTGGCCCCCTGCATTTAGGTGAGATCAGTGGACTCAATTCATCACTCACGGTCTTTGCCAGCGCGATCGGACCCGCCGCCTTTAGTCTCGGACTTGACCACTTTGGAAGCTATAATGCTGCCGTCAAGGTGAACCTGGTGCTGTTGGTGTGCCTGTTCCTGGCATCAATCATTGTAAAACAAGAGGAAGCATGACCGAACCCACAGAAGACCTGCATATACGACGGATTCGTCCGCTGATAACGCCTGCAATCCTCGCTGATGAGTTTCCTGCCACGTCGGCCAATATTCAGGCAGTTGCAGATTCACGATCTCTTATTGAAGCAATACTCGACGGACGCAGCCGAAAACTGTTGGTCGTCGTCGGGCCCTGTTCCATCCATGATCCGGCCGCGGCGATTGACTATGCAACTCGACTCAGGAAAGAGACCACTGAGTTTGAGAACCTGTTCATTGTGATGCGGGTCTACTTTGAAAAACCGAGAACCGTTGTTGGATGGAAAGGTTTAATCAACGACCCTGATATTGACAATAGTTATAATATTAATAAGGGTCTTAGACTTGCCCGCAAATTATTGCTGGATATAACAGATATAGGGCTGCCCTGTGGCACTGAATTTCTTGATACAACCTTTGGGCAGTATTACGCTGATCTGATCAGTTGGGGCGCGATAGGGGCAAGGACCGCAGAAAGTCAGATTCACCGGGAATTGGCTTCAGGCTTATCCATGCCCGTGGGCATCAAGAATCGAACGGACGGCGACATACAGGTTGCTGTGGACGGTATTCGTGCAGCGGCAGAAAGGCATCTTTTCCCCACACTAACCAAAGAGGGTGCCCCTGCGATTTATGAAACGGGGGGTAATCAATACTGCCACCTGATCCTCCGTGGGGGTGACAAGACAGGGCCAAATTATGGTATTGAATCAATTCAGGAGGCAGAGGGTCTGTTGGATGTTCATGGTTTGCGGGCAAGTCTAAGACCCTTATTAATATTATA
>CAZAZB010000422.1:0-3621 GCA_964489485.1 uncultured Pseudomonadales bacterium
CTTGGAATTGGTGGCATAATTGGCACTCGAATAAATCGCGTGAAGATCGTTACCCCTAAATTGATAGAGAGGACCCCATGTCGAACGGGCAAAAGAAGGATACCACCGAACAAGCTGAATTCCGGACGTATTGCCGGGACTGGCTAAGCACCAATCATCCCGGTAGGCCGGATGTGAAAATTCCACAGGGTGCCCTGGAACTCAGTGATCCTGCCGCATTGAGCTGGTTACAAAAGTGGCAAAAATCTGCCTACGATGCAGGACTCATCGGCTGTGACTATCCAACGGAAGTGGGCGGCGGTGGCAAGACAGATTGCCAGGCGATCGCGAACCAGGAAATGCAGGCAGCAAAGACACCCTACCTGCCTAATATCATTGGCATGGGTATGGCAGCACCGACGGTTTTCTTCCATGCCCAGGATGACGTCAAAGCAGAATTACTGCCCGGGCTTTTGTCCGGTGAAGAGATCTGGTGTCAAGGATTCAGTGAACCGGGCGCCGGTTCCGACCTTGCCAATCAGCAGACTTTTGCCCAGCGCGATGGTGACAACTGGGTGATCAACGGTCACAAGGTCTGGACATCACTCGCCCATTTTGCCAGCTGGATGATTCTATTACTTCGTACCGACAAGGATGATAAGTACAATGGGCTTTCCTATTTCGTCGTGCCAATCAAATCTGCCCTTGGCAAAGGCGTGACCGTACGACCCCTGATCAAAATGACGGGTGAAACGGGATTCAATGAAGTCCTGTTTGAAGACCTTGTGGTTGAAGATCGCTACCGTCTTGATGATGTCGGTGCAGGCTGGAAGGTCGCCATGACAACGCTCGCCCATGAACGCGGCGCAGGTCCCCTGGTAACGCCCTCCTCCGGGGGCATGTCTGTTGAGGAAGATGAAGGCGTTTCCATGGGCAGTGTTTCGTCTCTGATTAATCTTGCCAAAAGCCAAAAACGCAGCGACAAGACCGCAGCGGATGACCCCCTTATCCGGGATGAAATCATAAAACTAGCCATTCGACAGGAATCAATGCGACAGAATGGTCGGCGGACTGCCATTCCAAGTCTCACTGACCACCCGATGCGAATTCCCCTGCAAGGAAAGCTGGTGGGAACAGAACTGGGCCAGGATATTGCGGAACTTGCCTATCAGATTGAGGGCGTCGCCAGTACTCTAAACGTAACAGATGACAATGCACCTGCGGGCGGTCAGTGGCCTCTCGCTTACATGAACAGTTTCGGTATCACCATTGCTGCGGGTGCTAATGAAGTTCAACGAAATATTCTGGGCGAGCGTGTTCTTGGCTTACCCAAGTCCAAATAATGAGAGACAAATCATGAAAAAACCTAATCCATCAGCACCCGGTTCATCAAAGCAATTCAAAAGCCAGTTAGAACAACCTAAAAACTTTGGCTTTGGTGAAGATGAAACTATGCTCCGCGATTCTGCGCAGAAGTTTTTTGCAGACAATTGTTCTGCAGATAAAATTCACGGCCTGGTCGCCCACGACCACAATGTGCACCGCGAGAATATCTGTCACTGGGATAAGAATCACTGGCAGCAAATTGTTGAACTTGGTTGGACGGCAGTCTGTGTACCGGAAGCCGCGGGCGGAATCGGTATGCCAGCTGTCGCCGCTGTCGCCCTTGCAGAAGAGGCAGGGAAAGCAGCGTTTCCGTCGCCATTATTATCGACCTTTAATGCAACCTTTGTCCTGAATGCCTGCGATACAGATGCTGCGACAAAAACACTCGGAGAAGTCGCGGCTGGCAAGGCGACGAGTTTGGCCATTACCAATCAGGACGGAAGTTGGAACCCAAGCGATTCTGACATCAGTGTCGAAGACGGCACGCTAAACGGCGTTGCCTATTTCGTGCAGGACGCAAGGAAAGTAGAACAACTGGTTGTTAGTGCTGCGACCGGCGATGGTGTCGGACTCTATCTCGTCGATATCAACGCTGAAGGTGTCAACATAATAGCTGATAGCATTGTGGATTTAACACGGGATCAGGCACACATCGAATTCCAAAATGTTAAGTCGATTGAGCTGGCATCGCCTGGGACAGGTGCCGAGGCAATCAATACAGCAATGCCTGCCATTCTTAGTATCGTGTCTGCTGACATGGTAGGTGCCGGGGAATGGCTGCTTCAAACAACCGTAGAATATGCAAAAACACGGGTTCAGTTTGACCGTCCATTGGGGTTTTTCCAGGCGGTCAAACACCCCCTGGTCAATGTCATGCTGGATATTGACCGGGCAAAGTCGCTGACGTACAACGCCGCTTGTGCCTATGATACTGATCAGGACAATGCTGAAAAGTTTGCCAGAATGGCCAAAGCACAAGCCAGCGAAATGGCAATCTTCTCATCCAGTCGTGCCGTTCAGTTCCATGGCGGCATCGGCTTTACCTGGGAATGTTATGTCCACCTGTTCTTCAAGCGGCAGATGCACAACCAGGTTCTTTATGGCGATGCGAAATACCATCGAGCGAAACTGGCGGACATGCTAATGGGAGCTGCTGCATAGCAGCTCTTACACGAAACACCAGGGACTCTTACCAGGGTCTCTCACCAGAGTCTCTATTTCCCCTTGAATACAGGCGCCTGTTTATTAACAAATGCGAGAGCAGCCGCCTTGTGATCTTCTGTCATAAAGCAACGCATCATGTGCATGGCCTCCAGGTCAAAAACATCACTTAGAGAACCATGCTGTGACGCATTCAGATTCTTCTTCATATACCCGATGGCAACCGTTGGCAACCCGGCGAGATATTCACCATAAGCTTTGGCTTCGGCTTCAAATGTTTCAGCAGCTGCAACCTTGCTCACCAATCCCATGTCATAGGCCTGCTGTCCGGAAATAACCTCCGCGGTAAAATAGAGCTCGCGTGCCCTGGCTGCACCAACCAGATAAGGCAAGAAGTAAGACCCACCATAATCACCTGAGGCACCAATTTTTGAGAAGGCAGTTGTTATCTTGGCAGTATCAAGTGCAAACCTCAGATCACAGGCAAGGGCCAGGGAAAGCCCTGCTCCGGCTGCTGCCCCAGGAATAACCGCGAGTGTTGGCTTGGGCATTTCATGTAGTAGTCGGCTCAGTTCCATCCCGGTTCTTAAACCCTGAACACGCTCCTCCATACTGGGCGGCTCACGGTCACTGTTTCCACTGCCCTCTGAAGCAAAACCTTTCACATCACCACCAGCGCAGAAAGCATTACCAGCCCCCGTTAACACCACAGCACGAACATTTTTATCTGCTGCTACCCGTGGAATGGCCTCACCCAGGCCAGCCATCATGGAACTGCTCATGGCATTCCTTGCCTCCGGGCGGTTCATGATCAGCGTACAAACACCATTTTCAAAGGTTTCAATTAGATGGTCGGACATATTTCTCTCCTGTGCTGGAATACATTCAGTGGCCAGAACAAATACTCATCACTGGCCGGTGCTATTAGTGAATGATGGATACTATTGGAATTTAAGCTAAGAGTAAAAGAAGCGGGCAGACGGGAAGAAATAGAGAAAAAAATAGAGAGAAAAGAGAAAGACCACCTTAGCCACATCCCGGCACATAAAGTCATCGCTACCGTTGCTCCCTTCCGGGCCTGGCGGAGTTCACCAT
>CAZAZB010000423.1:0-3617 GCA_964489485.1 uncultured Pseudomonadales bacterium
AAAAATTGAGGCGGAATAGGAGAACAGTTAGATCTGCATTTAGATCAGCACTCCCGCCCGCCGCGGATTGTTGGCTAGTGGTGTAATAGGCCGGTCTCCGGGCTTACGAGTCGATGCTATTGCATACTGGTTTCTTCACCTTCCCGTGCAATTGAAAACTCTGGGCTCTTGTTGACTCAGGCTTCAATTGGCGCACAGTGGCACTTTGAAGAAACTTAACTCGTCTACCGTTGCGGGGGCAGCACCTGAATGGGATCTTTCGATCGGCACAGGTTTCCCGTTTAATCCTCTTATCGATTGATTCGAGGACACCTCACACTGTTAGACGCCGCCATCTTAGAGACTGTTCTTGGCCTGGTCAATGAAAGATCTGCGTAATGCAGTACCGTCCAAATCAAATCATGGTGTCCATTGCTAGATTCTGGTTTGAACAAATGAATGGGTGAGGATAGTATGCGCGGACTGCTGTCAGGGCAGACATTAACAATCAATCTGGATGCTCTATGCTCAATTCCAACCTCGATGTAGCGCTACTGCGATCTCAATATCAGGAAGATAACCGTGTGCGTATTGATGATTTTCTGAAAACTGATGTCGCTGAGACAATAGAACAGGCTTTGAAGGAACAACTTAAATACGATCTGATCTTTTTTAGTCAGGGGAAGAACCATGTCATGTCTTCTGATCAGATGAATTCACTGGATACGGCAACCCAACAAGACTTACAACGGGAACTGCAGCAACTGGCAATGAATGGTAATGGATTTCTTTATGCGGGTTATCGTATGGAAGGAGAAAAAAAGAACAACGCCCCGAAAATACTGCAAGAGCTGTTTGAATTTATGAATGGCGATGCTGTTCGCACGTTGATAAATGACATCACCGGCGTCGACAATATTGATAATGCATCGGGACAATACACCCGCTACACGGCCGGACAGTACCTCACCCGGCATACAGATGATATTCAGGCAGAAGGGCGCCTAATGGCTTATATCCTGAATTTTACAAAACTGTGGCATCCTGACTGGGGCGGTTTGCTGCAGTTTTTTGAGAAGAGTGGTGTGCCTCGCGATGCCTGGGAACCGAGATTCAATAGTGTGTCTCTCTTTGACGTGCAGCACATTCATTCGGTGACCTACGTCGCACCTCATGCCGTTGATGGGCGTTATGCCCTGACGGGCTGGTTTCAGCGAGCACCTTCATAAATGCATCAAAAGAGTCTCTCTTCCAGCATTAAATTCTTTTCTTCACTGTTTTTGGCTGCATCCAGATAGGACTGGGTTCGAGGAAGCACATGTGCTGCATAGAACTGGCAGGTCGTGATTTTAGCACCATAGAATTCAGGGTCTTCCTTGAGATTGTCCTCGGCGATCAATGCTGACTTTGCCAGTAGCCAGCCTGCGATGCAGGTTCCAGCGCCCATCAGAAAATTGAAAGCAACCGTTGCGGCCAGTACCTGATTGTCACGGTGATCAGCCAACAACCAATTCGTCGTGTCACTGAGGCAGGTGAGAGATCGAGCCAAAGCAGTTTCTACTGCGCCTAATTTCTCGCACTTTACCAGCTCTTGTAATGTTACCCGGATTTCGTCAAGTAGCCGGTTGAACTCTTCACCATTGTCCCGGAGGAGTTTTCTGCCGATGAGATCATTCGCCTGAATACCCGTTGTGCCTTCATAGATGGTTGTGATTCTGGCGTCGCGCATGAACTGTGCAGCACCAGTTTCTTCGATGTATCCCATGCCACCGTGTACCTGTACGCCCAGAGATGTCACTTCCTGTGATACCTCGGTGGACCATGCCTTGGCGATGGGTGTGAGTAGTTCTGCTCGAAGCCCTTGTGATTTACGCAGTGATTCATCTTCGGCGTGGTGACCAAGGTCGAAATTTGCAGCGGTCATATAACATAGCGCACGGGAGCCTTCTGTGAGTGAACGCATCAGCATTAACATCCGTTTTACATCCGGGTGCTGGATTATCGGTGCACGGGTTTTTACCCCCGGGGCGTTTCCCTGAACTCTTTCACGGGCATAGCTAACAGCTTGCTGGTAGGCGCGATCAGATAGCGCGACACCCTGCACACCGACATTCAAACGTGCATGATTCATCATGGTGAACATATAGGATAGACCCATATTCTCCTCACCAACCAGATAGCCGATGGCGCCAGGATTCCCGTTCGAATCGGACCCACCAAAACTCATCACACAGGTGGGGCTACCGTGTATGCCGATCTTGTGCTCCACAGACAAGGCATAAACATCATTATGGTCAGCGGGTGATCCATTCTCACCGACCAGATATTTTGGCACGATAAAGAGTGATATACCGCGAACACCCTCCGGTGCGTCAGCGGTTCGGGCAAGCACCAGGTGGATAATGTTCTCAGTCATCTGATGATCGCCCCAGGTGATAAATATCTTGGTGCCTTCGATCCTGTAGTGATCACCGTCCCTTGTTGCACGCGTTTTAATGGCCGCCAGATCTGATCCTGCCTGAGGCTCAGTCAGATTCATGGTGCCTGTCCACTGGCCGCTGATCATTTTTTCAAGATAGATATTTCGTAACTCATCACTGGCATGAGACTGTAGCGCTTCAATGGCACCCTGACCCAGAAGAGGGCACAACCCAAAGCTTACATTCGCTGCCGACCACATTTCCATCACCGCGATACCGACACATTCCGGCAATCCCATACCACCGAACTCTGGGTTGCAAGCGAGTGATGTCCATCCCCCTTCGACGAACTGTTGATAAGCTTCCGCGAAACCACTTGTTTCACGAACCTGGTCGTTGACTATTTTTGAACCGATCAGATCGCCGACGGTATTGAGTGGCGCGAGAATACCCCCGGCAAATTTTGCTGCTTCTTCGAGCACAGATGCAGCGAGATCGATACTGCTCTCTTCGAATCCAGGTTGTTCACACACCCGTGCTAAGCCAGCAATGTGTTCAAGAACAAAGTTCATTTCGTTAGTGGGTGCCTTGTAGTCTGCCATCCTATGATCTCTCGTTTTTCTATTTTCTTCTGTCTGATCGATTGGAAGCCGGGTTATCCATATCGCACAAGTTCTGAATGTGGCATGCCAGCTTTTCTCTTTTCATTCAGGTCACCGGCATCAAATTCGATGCCTATGGGGTTTTTCGCAAAGGTCTCACTATGAATAAAGATGTCTGCATCTTCCATGCTCATTAAATCAATTTGTAGTTCCACATGGTTGCCCATGGGATCGAGATAATACATGGAGAGAGTTGGACCATGGTTAATTGTCCAAACGGGTTTGATGCCTTCTTTCCCGAGCCGTTCAAAGGTATCGAACAGGTCGTCCAGCGTGGCATAGGTAAAAGACATGTGATGCATACCAGTTGTACTGGCATCCTGTTTAAAACCTTCTTCTTTTGCAAGCACTACGCGATGATGTTCATCGTCATAACTCATAAAGCAGAGCATTTCATTTTCGAATTGAACCCTGGCTTCAAGGACCGTCAGGTACCATTTTTTTGCTTCTGCCATATCGCCGGTCTTCAGTGCAACATGCGCAAGTTTTACGGGAGATGTCATCTTTTTTTTCCTCAGTTTGATAATTGGGGTCGATAATTGCGATAACTGGGGTC
>CAZAZB010000424.1:0-3617 GCA_964489485.1 uncultured Pseudomonadales bacterium
GATATAAAAAATTAGCTTGATCGGTCAGGATTATACACCAGATTTGATCTGAGTCATGTTAGGTGAAAAATATGTCTGTATCGTAGAAAATTGGTCATGATTTCGTTCGGAGATCAGGTTGAATTATGAACAGATGTTCGAAGGTAGCTATGCCAGGGTGATCGGCAAGGGAATTGGGTTAGGCGAGAAAGGCAGGCTATTTTTTTCCCGGTTTTACGAAAGGTTCCTCCTGGAATCCGTTGATGCGCGTGACAAGTTTAAAGGCGTTGATATGGAGGCACAAATTCGAGTGTTAGAGAAATCGATGTTTCACATGATTGGTTTCTACGTAGCAAAAACAGATACGCGATATCTCAGATCCATTGCTCATACCCACAGCCAGCGACAGTTGGATATAAAACCCGAGTATTACGATGCATGGCTTGATGCGCTCGTAGATACCGTTGAGGAACTCGATACTGAATTTCATTCAGAACTGGAGTTGGCCTGGCGATTGGCAATGACACCCGGCATTCAATTTATGAAATTCCACTATCCGGGTATGAACAACGAATAAGCTGTAAAGACTCTCCGTACAAATAAAGCCCATTCTTCGGATGGCGCCGTTTATGATTGTTGCTTCTCTGTCAGATCATTAGAATAGAGAACTCTTTTCCAGGGTTGTTCTTTAATGGTTTCTGCGATTGATTCTAATAGAAAACTTGTCATTGGGTGGCTGCTGGTCGTCAGCCTGACCGTATTTATGATGATTGTCGTAGGCGGGGTCACCCGACTAACACATAGTGGTCTTTCTATGGTGGACTGGAAACCCATCATGGGATTTATCCCACCGATTGGTGAGATGCAGTGGCAGGAGACATTCGATACTTATAAGCATTTCCCTGAGTACCAAAAAGTCAACAAAGGTATGAGCCTTGACGAATTCAAGGGGATCTTCTATTGGGAGTATGGCCATCGGGTCCTGGGTAGAAGTATCGGAATGATTTTCTTTCTGCCTTTCATCGCGTTGCTGCTATTTAAGAAAATTGAGAAACCCTATATCCCACGTTTGTTAGGTGCGCTACTGCTGGGAGGCTTACAAGGGTTGATGGGCTGGTACATGGTGATGAGTGGTCTGGTCGATATGCCGAGAGTGAGCCACTACCGACTGGCGGCGCATCTCATACTTGCGCTTGTGATCCTTGCGTACATATTCTGGATTATTCTGGATCTTCGGCGTACCGAGAAGTTAGAAGTTCCGGGTTGGTTCAGGCGAGTCTGTATTTTCTTATTATGCGTGACATCTTTGCAGATCCTCTACGGTGCTTTCACGGCCGGATTGCGCGCAGGACTTGGATTTAACACATTCCCGTTGATGGATGGTGAATTTCTTGCTGCAGCCGCGACAATGATGATACCTTTTTGGCATAACTTTATTGAAAATGGCGCAATGGTTCAGTTTATTCACCGCTGGATCGGCACCCTTTTGCTCTTGTTGGTATCCTTCATCCTGGTCTATTCCATTGCCGGTCGGTTACCAAGGAAATTGCAGTGGGTTTCGGCCGCCTTGCTGGGCATCACGCTCACTCAATACCTCTTGGGGGTGATGACGCTTCTACATTATGTGCCCGTTGCACTGGGTAGCACTCACCAGGCAGTCGCTTGTTTCGTCTTGCTGGCGAATGTCTATCTGGTTTATATCGTTCGTGGTACTTCAATTGGCGGTAAAGCAGAGATTCTCCCAGCAGAGCCAATACAGGCAGATCCAATACAGGCAGAGCGAAGCCAACCGGAGCAATAGTAGATGCGAGTCTGCATTGCTCAAATTAACACCACACCGGGTGACTTCGGCGGGAACCTCGGCAGGATCAAGTCAGGCATTGATGCGGCCATAGTCGGGCAATGTGATGCCATCATCTTTCCGGAACTAACGATTCCAGGGTATCTAAGCCAGGACCTGATGTACAACACTGGGTATGTCGATCGTAACTTAACTGCTCTACAGGAGGTTTGCGATTACTCTCGTGGTGCGAAAGATCTTCATATTGTTCTCGGTTACATCGGGCGTAATGAGCAGGCCGGAAAGCCATTTTTTAATATGGCCGCAGTTATTCGTGATGGCGATGTCATTGGGGAATATAAAAAAACCTTGTTGCCCTTCTATGATGTATTTGACGAGCTAAGGTACTTCGAGCCAGGTGCCCAACTGACCATTGTCGAGATAGCGGGAAAGAGGGTAGGGATTGCGATTTGCGAAGACCTGTGGAATGACAAGAGGTCAGACGACTATGATGAGGCGCTGAATCCGATGAGCCAATATAGAGAGAAAAAGGTTGATGTCATTTTCTCGCTAAATAGCTCCCCTTATGTGCAGGGAAAATGCTGGCAGCGATTAAGTAAAATCACGTCCAGTGCCGCATCCGGTCCCGATGTTGTCTATGTGAATCAGCTGGGGGGACAGGATGAATTGGTTTTTGATGGGCAAAGTTTCATATTGCGCGATGACAACCTTCTCTATCTGTCCACTGAAACCACATCTGATTCTTTCGATATCATCGATCTTAATAATACGGAAACAAAGATTTCGGGAGTCAGTAAGCAGAAACCCTGGATAGAAAAGAACTCCGTGTCGCTCTATGAAATGCTCGTGCTTTGTCTCAGGGATTATGCACAAAAATCTGGCTTTGAACATCTGGTACTTGCCAGTAGCGGCGGCATTGACAGTGCGGTGGTGTGCAAAATTGCCTGTGATGCGCTCGGCGCAAAAAATGTACATGCGATTAGGATGCCGTCTATTTTCAGTAGCGACCACTCAAGAGATGATGCCATTGCCTTGCATAAAAATCTGGGCTGCTGGGATTACGAAGTACCGATTGAGCACTCGTCTGTCATAGAAATGTTAAATGCCCGGTATGAAGAATCTACGGCGGCAGATAACCTTGTGACGAAAAAGATGAACGCTAATGCCTATAATGTTCTCGCCGATGAAAATATGCAGGCCAGACTAAGAGATATCTATGTCATGCATTTCAGCAATGCTTATGGTGCCATGCCGTTGTCGACAGGGAATAAGACAGAATCTGCTTGTGGCTACTACACGCACTTCGATATGAATTTCAGTTTTGCTCCGATCAAGGATTTGTATAAATTTCAGGTGGTAGATATTGCAAGGGGACACGAGGAAATCCCCGCGAATATCTGGCAGAAACCCCCAAGTGCAGAATTGAGTATCGGACAGATTGATGAAGATAGCCTGCTACCCTATGCCGTATTGGATCCCATTGTGTTTGCCTATGTAGAAGATTACATCAGTACCTTTGAAGGTTTCCTGCAGTGGGTAGACCAGGCGACAGCGACAGAGATGAGGATGACCGGCGATCTGAATCGGTTGCAAGCCTGGATAGGCGATGCAAGCGCGGAGCTAGACTTCAATAGAATCGTTAGTATGATTGGCAGGATGGAGTACAAGCGTCGACAAACTTGTCCTGGTACAAAAGTATCAAAGGTTGCGTTCGGAATAGGTCGGCGAATCCCCATTGTTGAAAAATGGCTGTAGCGCCGCTACAGCCATTTTCTGTTGCTCTTGTCAGCGCTATCTAGTGGCGCGTGACAAATACAGATTAGGACACTTCAATTTT
>CAZAZB010000425.1:0-3606 GCA_964489485.1 uncultured Pseudomonadales bacterium
GTACTCAGAAAGACTCAACATCGTTTCCGCAAAGGCATCTGGTTGTCTGGCAGCATTTAAGCCGAAAATATCGGCTTCAACTTCATGGATCCGCACAATACTATTTAAAACGGGTGCCATCAGATACATATAGACGGAAAATATGCCTGCCAGTAGGGGCAATCCAGCGATATCTCCCACACCACGAAGCTCCCATGCTGGCCGGCTTACTTTCTCGAAGGTCCACTTTATGATCACAAATCCAAGGGCAATCACCAGACCGAAGGCAATCAGCATTTTGAAAACATGATTCAGTGCATAATGACCTATCTCGTGTGCCATAACAGCTTCCACCCCTTCAGGTGAGGCTCGATTCAGCAAATTGTCATTGAGGCTGATCCGTGTGGTACCGAATAGCCCGGAGACATTCGCGCTAACACGTTTACTCTGTTTCGACGCATTAAATACATAAACATCATCAGCCGGCACGCCATTCGCTCGTGCCATCGACAGTATCCGCTCTTTGATGGGACCATCATCGAGGGATTGATAATCGTTAAACAGCGGACTGATATAAATCGGAGACACGATGACGAGTAGCGCCAGCATGAAAAAACTGCCAAGGGCTCCCCAAAATGACCAGCTATTCGGAAATTTTCGAATGGCCCAATAGATTAGCGCAATAGCAAGACAACTCAATGCAGCCTCCAACCCCAACCCCACCAACTGTTCCGAGAACCAATCGCCGATTGAGAGGTTCGACAATCCATAGTCATGCTCTCGTATATAAGTCCGATAAAAAACATAGGGAAGAGTGATGACAAACACCAGGAGTGTATAGACAAGGACATAGGAGGCCGTTTGAACGAAAGCGAATCGGCTATGACGCTCACATCGATTCCTGATCCTGGCAGAAATACGGAAATGAAGCAGCACCCACGCAAGAATAAGAGAATAA
This sequence comes from uncultured Pseudomonadales bacterium, assembly GCA_964489485.1. Lineage (GTDB taxonomy): Bacteria > Pseudomonadota > Gammaproteobacteria > Pseudomonadales > Azotimanducaceae. Next base: position 938 of record CAZAZB010000425.1, read on the forward strand.
ACCAGTTCAATGGCATCGAGCCCGTACCCACCTTCAAAATACGCATCAGATGATTCACGCTGATCAGAATCCAGTCGATCCAGATAGAGCCGGGTCTCTGATGCCACGTCGAACTGATCTGGCCGTTCAGTCTGACCCCATGCCAACGGACTGACAGCCAACAATGTCACGAACAGTGTCACGAACAACGTCACGAGCAACAACAATGGGCAGATGCGACTAAAGAAGCCGGTAGAAAGATGAAATATGTGAAATCTCATGGTGACCTTTAATATCTTTGGTTAATCCGCAGCAACTATTCAGTTGTGTCTATTCACCGGTAACTATTCGCCAGTATCTATTCACCCGTGCCTATTCACCAGTAAAGACGGGCTTGCGCTTTTCAATAATGGCATCAACCGCCTCTGCATGGTCCCTGGTCTGGTGGGCCAGTGCCTGTAGTGATGCGGACAATTCCAGCAACGAATCCAGGCTTGAATGTTCTCCTTCTTTTATCAGCTTCTTGGTCATCCTTAACGCTGCAGGCGGATTAACAGCAATTCTTGCTGCCAATGTATTGGCAGCGACCATGAGTTCATCCGCGGGTACCACGCTGGAAACCATTCCCCAGGCGAGCGCTTTTTCTGCATTGACAGGCTCGCCCGTGTAGGCCATCTCGTTCGCCCTTGATTGTCCGATGACCCGGGGAAGAAACCAGGCACCGCCATCACCGGGAATGAGTCCCACCTTGACAAAGCTTTCCGCAAACAATGCCTTCTCTGATGCAACACGCATATCGCACATCATGGTGAGATCACAACCCGCACCAATAGCAGCACCATTCACCGCAGCAATTAAAGGAACCTCCAACCCTTGTATGGCAAGAGGAATGCGCTGAATACCATTTCGATAGCCGTCGCGAATTTCACTTGCTGTGCCACCGAACATCCCTTTCTTGTCACGCATGTCTTTGACATTGCCGCCACTGCTAAAGGCTGACCCTGCCCCGGTTATGATCGCGACCCGCACACTTTTATCCGCATTAATACGGTCGCAGGCAGCAACCAGCGCATCGACCATCTCATCTTCCGATATCGCATTTCTGGTCTCGTGTCGGTTGAGCGTCATGGTGACAATGTGGCCGGATTGTTCATAGAGGACTGGATCTGACATAAGGCTCCCTTCTTTGATCGATAGTTAGTTTGTATGGATTGATCGTTTGTACGGGTAAATGATCATAGCGGTATTTTAATTGATCGCTAAGTTACCACAGTGGGACGACTGTTTTGAAGAAATGGTACTATCGCTGATACTACACAAACCTATAACCCCTGGAGCACTACCATGCCAATGAGCAAAGAAATCCATCTGAAATCCCGACCACAGGGAGCACCCGTCGCAGGCAATTTCGAACTCATCGAAACAAACATCCCTGACCCAGGCGAAAACGAAGTGCTGGTCAAGAACATCTATATGTCAGTGGACCCCTATATGCGTGGCCAAATGCGCGAAAACTGGCCAACAGGTCAGGTACTGATGGGCGGTGCTGTTGGAAAGGTCATCGCTTCAAATAACCCGGACTTTGCAGAAGGTGACTACGTCAGCAATGGCGCTGCCTGGCGAGAATATTTTGTGTCGAGCGGAAATGATCTGGGAAAAATTGACGCGACACTGGCCCCGTTAAGCACCTACCTTGGTGTCATGGGAATGCCGGGCTTAACAGCTTATGGTGGATTGTTAATCACCGGTGAGTTAAAGGACGGCGAATCTGTTTTTGTCTCGGCAGCATCCGGTGCCGTTGGCAGCGTTGTCGGCCAGATTGCCAAGATCAAGGGCTGCACAGTTGTCGGTAGCGCAGGCAGCGATGACAAGGTCACACAGTTACTGGAAGAGTTTGGCTTTGACCATGCCTTTAATTACAAAACAGCGGACCCATTGACCGAACTCAGAAAAGGTGCGCCCAATGGGATCGACGTTTACTTCGAGAATGTCGGTGGCCCACAATTGGAAGCTGCGCTCACCCACATGAATGTGAATGGGCGTATTCCTGTTTGTGGCATGATCGCTCACTACAATGATGGCGATACCGCGACACCGGGACCTCGAAACCTGATGGAGATGATATACAAGTTCATCACCATGCGCGGCTTCGTTGTCTCTGCATTTGGCGAACAGCAGCCACAATTCCTGAAGGACATGGCAGGCTGGATAAAGTCCGGTGAAATAAAGTACCACGAAACCATCGTTGACGGGATCGAAAATGCCCCTGACGCATTTATCGGACTGTTCAGTGGCTCAAATAACGGCAAGATGCTGGTCAAGCTCAACGATGATTCGTAGATTTATCCTTGTCACGCTGCTGGCGATTTTATGCCAGAGCGTCAATGCTGGCGACCAGACCCTGACAGGTCTGGTTACCCAGCGGCTTGCAACGATGAAAGATGTCGCTGCTTACAAATATCTAAATGATCTTCAAATAGAAGACCTGATACGAGAAAAATATGTAATTGATCAGGCGATGCTGGCCGGCCTCGATCGTGGTATTCGAGTTGATACCAGTCGCGCTTTTTTCACAGCGCAAATTGAAGCGGCGAAGGAGATACAAGGATACTGGTTCGCCTATTGGCGTGATCATTCACCACCGGCGTCCGCTCCGGATCTGGCGACATCCATTCGCCCGCTGTTGATCA
>CAZAZB010000426.1:0-3595 GCA_964489485.1 uncultured Pseudomonadales bacterium
GTGGATGCGGGTAGTTGAAGATAGAAGACATTGACGTTGATTCATCGATCAACTCCGTCAAAGCACTTCTCAGGAAAGAGAAAGCTCTTTCGCCTGCGCTGAGATCGGCACTGGAAGTACAAGGTGAGCCGAAGGTGTCTCGCGTCAACTATCTTGGCCGGATTGACGACAATTATGATGGCCGGTTGAGTGTTAAGTCCTATTTTGCTTTATCGTGCTGTTTCTTCCGATAGCTTTCCGCGTCAATTTCAATAATCGTTGCGTGGTGGATAATGCGGTCGATCGCTGCTACGGTCATTAAGGTATCGGGAAAGATTTGATCCCAGTGACTGAACGGCTGGTTTGAGGTAATGATCAAGCTGCCACTCTCGTAGCGATGGGCAATAAACTCAAACAGCACCTGCGTTTCGGAATCGGTCTTTTTGACATAGCCGATATCATCGATAATCAACACCCGGTATTTGTCGAGTTTGCTCATGGCATCCATTAGTTCAAGATCCCGCTTGGCTTGCTGCAATAGCTGGACGAGTGCCGTGGCCTGCAACCATTTCACTCGAATACCCTGTTCGATGAGATGCAGACTCAAAGCAGCCGCAATGTGTGATTTACCCACACCAGAGGGACCAATTAGCAAGATATTGTCCGCCTGCAATGCCCATTGGGTATTGTCGCGTAGTCCTATGACGGTCTGCTGTGTCGATTTGGGTAATTCACGGACACTCAGGGTTGCAAAGCTCTTCCCGCGCGGTAGCCTGGCTTCTTTTGTCCAGTTATGAACCCTTGCCTGGAAGCGTCTGGCCACTTCCTGTTCGCACAGTTGAGCCAGATACCGGCCATAGCCCCACGCTTTCTCAGTAGCCTGTGTCTGATACGCTCGATAGTGTTGCCCAAAGGCGGGCAGGCGCAGTTCTTTCAGCATAATTTCCAATGCCTCAGACATAGACCGTCTCCTGTGCCGCCCACTGGCCTTTGAGGAGTTGGTCATAGTCATCGACTCGATGCTGACGGGCGGGAATGTCGGGTGGTAAGGTATGCGTCAAATAACGTGCCTGCAGCGTCTTTAGTTCCGGCAGTTGTCCTTGTTCAGCTTGCTGCTGTAGTTCATAGGCCAGAATGCCTTCACAATCGTAATCGGCAGCGATTCGCAGCACGCCAACCATCCACTTGCAGGCCTCTTGCGGCATGAACTGTTGCTCAGCACAGGCCCATAGCTGTCGGTATTGCGCGCTGGGCAGAATGTCATCCCGAATTTGTGAAAAGCGAAAGGCTTGTGGCTTTGCGGCCAGAGAATGAATGATATGCTGGTAATTGATCTGGCGCGCGCGCCCAGACGTCTTGTCAGGATACACGCGAGTGAGCGTGATGACACGGGTTTGACTGACAAAGCATTCCAGCCGGTTGTGATACAGGTGGATCCTGATCGTTTCACCAATCAACTGAGACGGGACGGTATAGAGTCCCCGTTTGACCGTGATCGTGCTACTGGTCGTGACTTTCGCCGTCAGCTCTGAATAATCAATAAACCGGCGATCAGGTAACGGCTGCAAAACGGGTTGCTCTTCGGCAAAACGAGCTTTGCAGCGTCGATTCAGCTTATCTACGATCCGCTCGATAAACTGCCGGTAGGCACCAACACTCGAGAAATCGTTGCTACCGCGCAATTTGATCGCTTGCTCTATACGGTGTTTTAGTGATCCATTCGCGGTCTCGATCGCCCCGTTTTCATGACTGACACCCAGATTATTTCGGGTGGGGCGCATACCGTAGTGTTTGCACAGATCTTCATAATCTTCGGTCAGACGCTGCTTTTGCGCGGCATTCACATAGGCCGCACTCAGGCTATCCGTGCGATGTTCTCTGGGCGCACCACCGGCTTTGCGCAGCGCATTTTGCAGGCCATCGGCTAAAGCACTATAACTTTCACCGCCTCGGATGATATGCACATGACGCCAACCACTGTAGGCTAGCCGATACTGATACAGCAGGTGATCAAACGCCTGACCTGCCATCGTAACCGCTGTCCGAGGATGGGTGAAATCAGACAAGCCTTGCAGACCAACCGGTATGGACTGGCGAAAGATAACCGCTTTACCTGGCCCCTGCGTCGCGCGCCAATGCTTGACCCGACGTTGCAAGGTTCTCAGTAATTTATCTGGATAGTCCCCGGGATACGTCTCATCCAAATACTCCCATAAGGTTAAACCCGTTAAGGAAGGTTCTTGCTCTAGCAGCGGTACCAACTCTGAATCCCACACCGCTCCCATCGGATCTTGGCGGGTGCGCCAGTGTCGCTGCGTCTTATCTGGCTTTTCCCCTTTCTCGATCCGGCGTCCCGTGCGAACACTTATCCCCGCTTTGGCGGCCGATTGCTCCTGACTACATCCTGCCTGACGACTCTTCATATAGACATGCTCCTGTTTTTGAGTGATGTGCTTTCCAGACAAGGGTTCCCCTCCAAATGGATGAAAAACCCTATCTTCTACTATCACTCAACCGGCCATCATAATTGTCGCAAGACCGGACAAGATAATTGTCGCCTAACAGCCAATCCCGCTTCATGGCGAAGCCGCAGAATGTCTTTGATTTTACGCATTGATAACCTCTTTTTTGCCACCGCTGTTTTCTCCACCTGAAAAAGGCCGAGAGGATAGCAGTCGCCAAGTTAAATCAACGCGTTAGGAAGGATTCTGGTTTTATCTGATCATCGATTCTGGAAATCCGGGAAAAGTGATCGGATAAAACCAGAATCGATGATCGGAATGTTCCAGAATGGGTGATCGGTTTAAACCAGAATCAGTGATCGGAATGGGCCAGAATACGCATCGCGGTCGAAACGCTGTCTGGCCGAGGTCAGCAATGCCATCGCCAAATCTCGCCAAGCCTCACGAATGCCTGCCCACTCAGCAGTTGGGGCGGCGGTGCCACAAATTTTTCGAGCTTGACAATCGATCTCATCGAGAATGACTTGTGCTGCCGCCTCGACCGGTTCCGACAGCGGCTCCAATAGGTTCTCGCATCGCCACACTAATTCCCGGATCGCCGACAGCCTTTCAGTCGGTGTGAGTTCCGGAATGGCCTTGAGTATTGCCACTTCCCATCCGTTCATGCCCATACCTACGAGCTGATGCTTGCTTGGCGGAATGGCCAGCCACCCCGGATAGGCTTTGCGGTTGTGCTTCCAAGCGCGGACAAGGGTTCGAATTTTCTCCAGCAAGTTTGTTATATCTACCCCGCCTTCGGGTGGGGGAGGTTCTTCCACTGGTGCATCGATTGTCACTTCTTCGACAGGTTCCAAGAGTTTTGGAACGGGGGTGCGGTGCCAATCCGGTGGTGAAGGCCACTCGGTGATATCGTACGGTCGGCCATGCTCCAGTGTATAAAGTATCCATTCGGTGGCGTAGCGGTGGCGCAGATGGTCAGGCCAACTGGTGGCTCGGGGGTGACGGGCAAGGTCAATGGGAACGACGTTGCGTTCCTCCAGCATGCGACGGCGGTGTGGAGATAGATCGAGCCACCCAGCCAAATAGATCTTTGGTGCTGATTCGCCCAGATTGTCGCGTACCCAGCCGGACCAATAGAGGAAATTGGGGTCGTC
>CAZAZB010000427.1:0-3592 GCA_964489485.1 uncultured Pseudomonadales bacterium
ATGAAGACAAAAACCATACACCATCATCGACAGCAAAATACTGATTGTCTATTAACAACACCTGTATTGCGGTATTGACGGCGTAGGAGACATCTGTGCCTGGAATTTCTTTAAATTTGGGTGCGCCATCATAGGTGACATCCAGCTTTGCTTCCTCTCGCCTGATGGCAGCAGTCTGCGGAATCTGTGCGTCGATAACCGCCTGGTTGGCCTCTTCTGTCCCTGCAACCGAGGTACGCAGTCCACCGATCGCTGATTCCGGTGGTATCTCCTTAAAGCTGGCAGGGAGTTCATCCGCTCTAACGAAGGTCCAGGGCCCTTCTTCTTTCTTGCTTCGATACCAGCGACCAGATAAGAGAATGTACATATTGCCCGTCGGCAAATCTCTTAGCCAGGGTGTTTCTGTGTTCTTCACATAAAGGAGCTGGTCACCTGCGAGGCTCTGCCAGTCGGGTTGGCCATCGGTCACAATCAGCTCAGTTGGTGTCGTGACAGAGATAATGTCAGGTATCCGTGAAGGAATTGGTTCACCCGATTTTGGAATCATTCTCTTGAGGTCCGCAGGCGGCAGGCTGGTCGACGCCCACGGACCCACGGCACTATCAGACTGATACCAGAGACTCCCGCTGGTCAGAAAATGGCGATTCGTATTCGTATCCCTAACCACAGCCAGAGGTGTGTTCAGTGCTCGCTCGTAGGGACTGTTCTCTATCTCGGAAAAAATCGGTGCGCCGTCGTACGACAGTAGAATCGCCAGGGTTCTAGTGAATAGAATTTCAGGAGGATCATTCTTCAGGTCATCAAGGCTTTGCTGAACCTTTTTTGATGCAGACAGGCTGGCGGTAATTCTCGACAACTCAGTGGTAAACGCTGTTACTGCCAATTGATCTTCGAGCACTCTGGTGAAACGTTGTTCAGAAGCATCAGTAGAATCCGGCCATGCGACTCTTTCGACTTTGATATGACTGATGATCGCACTATCAGTATCCCGGTCAGTCTCCAGTTTGGAAGAAAACCAGACAACACCAAAGATGGGCTCTTCCCTGTCTTTGAGCTCTAGAGACATGGCGGCCCGGGCAACAAGAATATTGCCGGACAGGCTTTCTGGCTGAGGCTGATAGACGACGATCACTCCTTCTGGCGCGGTCACTTCTTGCGGCCAGTCGACAGCAGACGCTGATTGAGCCCAATAGACCAGGCAAAGAGCCAGTATCTGTCGCAAACATTGCAAGGACAAATAGTTAGGTGAACACGACCTGGTACGATTATCCATTCGCTATTCTCAATTAATTTTATAGAGCATTCGGCTGGTTTCACCCGTCAGATAGATAACACCTAAATCGTCTATCGCAATACCATTGAATATCATCGACGCAGGTTGTGCACTCGTCGCTGCAGCACTACCGGGCGGTACATTGCCCAGGGTCGTTTTTTCACCAAGGGCATTGATGCTAACAATGTTACCGCTGTCGGCTTCAACAACGGCGAATCCGGCATTGGTTACAACCAGACCTTCCGGTGCTTCAAGTCCGGATGTCACCAGTTGTGGATCGTCAAGTAGCTTGTTATCCGCACCGATCCTGTAAATACTACCGCTGTCCCTTTCTGTTAAATAGAGGTCATCGCCATCAATCGCCAATCCAGTAGGTGATTGGAAATGATGCAAGACTGTCTGCCCAGCTTCATCTATCGCGCTGACCTGTTGTTTGCCATGTTCCGCCACAATAATCTTACCTGCAAAACGAACCGCTGCAACGGGAGCGGCCAAATCTGAATATCGTTCAACGACCTGTTGCGCAACCGGGTCCCATACACGCACGTCATTATCTATCCAGGAAACGAGAATCAGATTATTGCCATCCGCTGCAATATTAATGGCACCGCCCATCTTCCCGGTGCCGAGCACATTGCGCTGAACATCAACTTGTTCGCCTGAATCCTTGTTAAAAAAGCGTATCGAATGCAGGTCTGCAACGACCAGCTGGTCACCGAAGATAGTAACCCCACCGGGGTGTGCCATCCCGGCCGGTAGCAAGCTGGTGAGTGAACCATCGGATTCAACTCTATCGACAAAGCCATCGGTAAAGCTGGAAACGAACAGGCGATTTGATTGGTCGAAAGCAATATTATCGAGCCCGGGAACCAGGGTCGCGACCAGGACTTTTTTATCTCCCTTTAGTTTGAAAACCTCTCCTGAACCTGTGTCGAGTACGTGCAGAACTCCGTTGTTATCGAACTTCACTGATGCGGGGGTGTTAAATCCAGTGGCTTCGACCCGCATTGAATTGTCATCAACATCAAAACTCACTATCTCTCCCGTAAACCATCGTGGGCCATAGAGTCGATTGTCCGGCCCCCAGTCCATGCCATTGAGTCCACAACCTGGGCCCAGTTCATCGCTAATCAGTCGCGCTGGTTCTTTCCCACCCGGATCAACTTCATACAGATTGACGCCGAAAAAGCATTGGGATACGAATAACCGACCGTCATCTGAAAATGTGATCGGGTTGACACCCGGACCAAGCTGAGCAGCGACTATCTTTTCACCGGCGGTTGTCAAGCCACCAACCTCACCGGTCAGAATCGATGTCCAGTAAACTGTTCCATCATCAGCGAAAGCAAGGTCATCGGGACCGACAACACCTTCTGCCTGTCCCAATTGTTTGAGAATGTCTCCTGATTCAGGATCGATGACAGTCAGGTTCGAGCCAATAACAGACGCAACGTAGAGCAAGCCGTCGGGGGAAAAAAGAATACCGTTGGCCCCGGAGATTCTCGCACCCGTCGCCAGAACGCTAAGGGTTGGCCCCCCTGATGATTCCTTCTGATTTGCCGGGTCCTCGTTACAACCGGCAAGAAGAAATGTAATACCAAACAACAATACAATGCGAATCATCCCCATCTCCATTTTTCTGCTACACCCTACATTCAACGCCGATAGAACATCCAATATACCACTCCACCCTATATTTGTTCCCATCTTCACAGCGGGTGAAGAATCGTCCAGCCCAGATCACATTCACCCAGTTCAGTTGCAATAAATGCTGAATTATCAGTGATCGTAATACTAAAATTCATCGTGCGTTGCACCAGCCCTGCGAGTGTTTGAACTGATGCCCAGGGTAGCTGAAATACTGATACATTGAATCTCTCAACACCTTCTTTTGATTGATCCCACCAGACAGCTGATTTCGAGTTGAAACTATAAACTTTTACATCCTTACATAGGCGAGTTGCTTTTTTTATTCGGTCAATGGCTGGCTCGCCAACATCTATCCACGAGAGCAATTGACCATCCAACGCATGTCTCCAAAGATCCGGTTCATCAACGGCACTCACACCTTTGGTAAATTCAAGGTGCGGATCTACATTGATACAAAATGCCAACATCCTAACCATCATGCGCTCAATGGTTTCCGACGGGTGCTGTGCCACCGTTAGGTTTAGTGTTTCATAATGACCACGATCAAGGTCCGATAGCACCACCGTAAACTTATAGATCGTTGGTTTTAGTGCCATAGTTATTTTGTTAGATTTGATTTTAGATGCGACATTCGATGTACTACTGGTTTTTAGACTAGGTAAGTATACC
>CAZAZB010000428.1:0-3592 GCA_964489485.1 uncultured Pseudomonadales bacterium
GTCGATAATTTTACTGGCCATAGACACAGGCGTGCTTGTTCGACTGAGGAGTTTCTTCAATTCATCGCTGATAACTGCCCTCCTCGCCAGATATTCGTTATCAAAACGCTTTACCACCCGAAGCGGAGCACCATTGGCCAGATCCAGCAAAAGTGAGATGTTAGATGCGCCCCCACTTTGCTCCTCAATCCAGGATATGGCTTTATTTGCCGGTGGGACAGGAAAATCAAGCTGTTGGCAGCGGCTACGAATTGTTGGCAGTAGCTTGCCCGGTTGATCGCTAACAAGAATAAAATAGGTATTTGACGCCGGTTCCTCAAGGCATTTCAGCAAAGCGTTGGCAGACTGCACATTCATCTGTTCAGCTGGAAATAACAGGGCTATCTTTGCACCACCCTGCTGTGGTGTCTGGGTTGCCCAGTTGAGCAAGTCCCGTATCTGATCAACCCGGATGAGTTTCGAATCCTCAGGTTGAACCAACCTCAAATCAGGGTGTGTACCGGCAAGGACCAGACGACAAGGCGCGCATTCTTTGCAGGCGATATCTGTGGATCCGTCGCAAAGAAGCTTTGCGGCGAAGGCATAGCCAAACTCTCGCTTCCCAATGTCCGAAATACCGACCAACAAGAGCGCATGTGGTAACTTCTGTCCAAACAATTGCTGTTGCAAATGTAACCACTGTTGTTCCTGCCACGGATAATATGCAGAGTCTGGGCGATTCAGTTCAGGCATCGAGGCCTACCTTTAAAATAATTACTTCCATTATTTCACGTACCACCTTAAAGAAACTCTTCCAAAATCGGCGTTAAAACCTGCTTGATTTCAGATTGTACTGTTGCCAGAGGTTCCCCCGCGTTAATGATATGTGACCTGCTACTGGCATGTGCACGCGCTAGAAAAGCCTGCCTGACACGATTAAAAAATGCTGACTCTTCTGATTCAAACCTATCCTTTTCACCGACATTCTCTGCTCGCTTTAGCCCTGCCTCAACCGGTAAATCCAGAATAAAAGTACAATCAGGTTGATAGTCACCCAGGGTCAGCAGTTCAAGTTGAGCGATGGTATTCATGCCTAGATTCCGTCCCCCACCCTGATAGGCATAACTTGAATCAGTGAAGCGGTCACATATCACCCACTTACCCGCCTTAAGAGCTGGTTCAATGAATTCATTAACATGCTGGGAACGGGCTGCGAACATCAGAAGCAGTTCGGCCATCGGCTGCATTGCATGCTGTTTTTTATCCAGCAAGATCTCTCGTACACGTTCACCCAGCGGCGTCCCACCCGGTTCTCGTGTCGTCAACGACTCAACGCCTCTCTCATCCAATAGGGATTGTAAGAAGCTAATATTGGTAGACTTTCCTACCCCCTCGATGCCTTCAATTGTTATAAACCTGCCTCTTTTCACCTGGGTGAACTCCTATAATCATTCTTACGCTCGACCCGTTGAAACCGCTGTACCGCGCGATTATGTTCTTGCAGACTAGTAGAAAACTGACTAGTGCCATCTCCCTTTGCAACAAAATAGACATAATTCCCCGGTTCTGCATTGAGTGTTGCTTGAATGGCTGCGAGTCCTGGCATGCAGATTGGCGTTGGTGGTAATCCATGTATGGAATAGGTGTTGTAGGGCTGATCCTCTCTCAGGTCTTTCCTGGTCAGGTCCCCCGTAAACGATTTTCCCATGCCATAAATAACCGTCGGATCAGATTGAAGACGGATGCCTTGCGCAAGCCGGTTTAGGAAGACTCTCGCTACCTTGCCTCGATCAGGCTCATATCCTGTTTCCTTCTCGACGATGGATGCAAGAATGAGTGCCTCGTTCATACTGTGCAGTTCGCTCCCAACGGTTCTACCTTGCCAGGCGGTTTCAAGTAACTTTTGTTGTTGCTGGTATGCCCTTTGCAAGATTGATATGTCAGATTCACTTTTCACGTAGTGGTAGGTGTCAGGGGCAAATTGGCCTTCTGGATGCCGCCTTGGCTCCCCCAATTCCTCCATGATAATCCGATCGCTAAGATTAACGATTGTCTGTTTGATGTCTGAACGTTGTTCTAGCAATCTTCTCCATTCTCGAAATGTTAAGCCCTCCGGAAAGGTGATCTGACGCTGTTTTACTTTGCCAGATCTGAAGAGGGTCAGAAGATCAATGGTATTCATACCAACGTCCAACTCATACTCACCCGCTTTAATCATCCCTTCTTTAGCAGTCGCCATGCCATAGTACTTAAAGAGCGCCGAATCTATGGGTATCAGTCCCTGGTCTTTCAACTTCCTGGCAAGTGAATGCAGGCTATCCCCATTCTGGATTTCAATCACCTGGGGTGTGGTGAGATTGAGAGGTGCAAGGAGTTGTGAACGGATGGCCGAACCGGCAATGGCAATGATCATGAGCAGCACCAAACCAGAGGCAACTAGTTTGAACATACTGGGTGGCATTATCATGGTTATGCGTCAGACTGCACCGGCGAGGCCGCCAGGAACAAGTTCCTCGTTAAAAAATCAAACTTTATTAAAAATCAGACTTTCTTGAAAATCAGACTTTCTTGAAAATTAAAGTACCATTCGTGCCACCAAACCCAAAGGAATTAGAGAGAGATACTGCGACATTCATTTCCCTTGCAATTTTGGGTACATAATCCAGATCACAGCCATCACCTGGATTGTCCAGATTGATTGTGGCCGGTACTACCTGATCCCGAAGCGCTAAAATCGACACAACTGCCTCAATGGAGCCTGCAGCACCAAGGGCATGGCCCAGCATAGATTTGGTGGAACTAATCGCCACATCGTTTGCATTTGCGCCCATCACAGTTTTAATTGCCTGTGTCTCTGCGACATCACCGAGTGGCGTAGATGTACCATGGGCATTGATGTAGTCGATTTCATCTGCATTCATCTCGCCGTCCAGCAAGGCGTTGGCCATCGACAGAACCCCGCCAGCACCATTTTCTGCAGGCGATGTCATGTGACTTGCATCTGCGCTCATGCCGAAACCGGCTATTTCACAGTAAATTTTTGCGCCTCGTGCCCTGGCGGCTTCATATTCCTCGAGCACCATCACGGCTGCACCATCACTCAAGACAAAACCATCCCGGTCCCTGTCCCAGGGTCGGCTCGCAGCTTCAGGGTCCTCGTTGCGAACAGACAGGGCCTTCATCGCAGCGAACCCTGCCATGGTCGTGGCGCAGGTAGACTTTTCGCTACCACCGGCCAACATCACATCTGCATCACCATAAGCAATCATCCGTGCAGCAAATCCAATATTATGGGTCCCTGTTGTGCAGGCAGTGGAAATCGCGATATTGGGACCATGGATGCCATATCTAATGGAAAGATGCCCGGCGATCATATTGATAATAGAGGACGGCACGAAAAAGGGAGAAACCCTGGCTGGACCACGTTTCAACACAACATCGTGGCAAGCCTCAATTGTTGCAATGCCACCAATGCCTGAACCTACCGCCACACCTGTTCGGTATCGAGATTCATCAGTAATCTCCAGTCCAGAATCGTTCATTGCCTGAATACCTGCTGCCAGACCTAGCTGAATGAAGCCATCCATTCGACGGGCCTCCTTAGCTGGTAGAT
>CAZAZB010000429.1:0-3568 GCA_964489485.1 uncultured Pseudomonadales bacterium
ATAAAGAAATAAAGAAATTGATAACACGCGGAGTTTTACAGGAGATCAAAAATGGCTAAGAATAAAATTCTTGACACAATCCACGAAACAATGGATGGAGCTCATAGAGCCGGTGTTGTAGACGATATGACTATGCGTGAGTTCGATGCATTGTGCTTGCCTCCTGTCGTGGAATATTCCCCTAAAGCTATCCAGAAGATTCGCAAGAGGAACAAGGCTAGCCAGGCTGTCATGGCCAGCTATATGAACATGAGTTCTTCGGCTATACAGCAATGGGAGCGTGGTGATAAAAAACCTAAAGGAGCTTCTTTGAAACTGCTCAACTTGGTAGATCGAAAAGGGTTGGCTGCTCTCGCATAGAGAACAAACTTATAAATTTTCGCTCCTTTGTCTCAAGAATTATTTTCATTTTGGAATCCGGGGAAAGTTTGCATAACTCAAATCAGATGGCAGTTAGTTCACTTACCACATCTTCGAAAACCAATTAGGTAAACTGTCCCCCCGATTTGTCCAACTCCGGTCAACGCTGTTCTGTTGTAATATCGAATCTGATTGCGTTCTAGGTCCTTTAGAATGGACAGCATTACTCGGTTGAAACGATTCATTGATTTTGTTGTGCCTATAACAAACATAATAAACTAGCGCCGCGGTGGTTAGTTCCCAGGCAAGAACTGGTTACTGTGAAAAACGTCAAAAACACTTAATGCTCAAGCAAGGCTACTAATCGATACCATGAAGAGAAAAACATTATCTTTAACGGCGAAAAGAAAGAAAGACCCCAAAGTGGTAAATGAAGTCGCAGATAAAGTGGCCAGGGACACATCTTTTGATGACCCACAAAAGCGCTTCTTAAATGGCGTAGCCATCAATCCTTCTCAGCGCATTCAACTGGAGTTAGGTTCTAAGCAACTCACCACGCGAGCGATAGATTTGGTCGCGCCATTCGGAATGGGGCAGCGCGGCTTGATTGTTGCTCCACCAGGCTGTGGGAAAACGACCATCTTGAAACATATTTGCCAGGCGGTAGGGGAAGCTTATCCGGAGATTAAGCTTTACGCGTTGCTCATTGATGAGCGACCGGAAGAAGTGACTGACTTTAGGCGCAGTGTACCAGCACAAGTACACGCCTCATCCTCGGATGAGAGCTACAACCAACACGTCCGTGTGGCCAATGATCTTCTTGACACCGCCCGTAAGGAAGCTGGCGAAGGTCAAGATGTCATGATTGTAATTGATTCTCTCACCCGGCTCTCACGAGTACATAATGCAGAACAGAAAGGCAGCGGTCGTACCATGTCAGGTGGTATTGATGCGAGAGCTTTGGAAATTCCGCGGAAACTGTTTGGCGCAGCTAGAAAGGTTGAGAATAGTGGGTCGCTGACCATTCTCGCGACCATACTCGTTGATACCGGAAGCCGGATGGACCAGGTAATTTTTGAAGAGTTCAAGGGCACAGGTAATATGGAAATCGTTTTATCAAGGGATATTGCGAATCAGCGGACTTTCCCCGCACTGGATATTGCAAAAAGTAGTACGCGACGCGAGGATCTTCTTCTAAACTCGAAAGATATCGAAAATGTAAGCGTTCTGCGCAGGGCACTTGGCAACCTTAAACCTCTGGAAGGCGCCAGGAAACTAGTTGAGCTACTTGAAAAATACCCAACGAATGCAGAACTGTTGAAGCATTGCTCACAATTTTTGGCAAACTAACGTTCAAACTATCGCTGCATGTTCCCAAGACGCAAAGCAGTATCTGCCGGAATCATTCTTCACGAAAATTTTCGCTAAGATAAATAGCAGGAATCCGGAATCCGCTATGCGGCGAAGATGAATATTCCTCTAGAAGATGATATTGACGCCTGGCCACCAGATGGAAAATCGCCCGACAACTAAGCGCACGAGACAACCTGATGTCTCACTAATTCTAGGCTCGCACGGCTCTGGCAATTTCACCCCACTTGCCTATATTTTCTGGATGACGAAGAATATCTTCTGCCGCTAGATAAGTAACAACTCGCGAAGCAACACCTTCATAACGCGCCTTCAAGGCATCCGCCATGTCATCCCAATTTGCAACGACAGCAAAATGGGAAAGCATTTCATCTGTAATGGTGTCGGCCAAGCCTTGCATATCACCTTTTCGCATTAGCTGCCCTAGCTTCTCTGTGGTTCCTTCAAATCCCAGATCATCAAACTGGAATGCGTAGTTCGGGGTTGATCCATAAAAGGCAATTTGCGTCTTGGCACGGTGTAGCATCTGATTCCGCTCTTCCTCTGAATCACCCGGAATGGCAAATACGGGGATAATCAAATCGATATCACTCATGCTGCGGTTTGCACGGTTCGCACCTTCTGTCACGGCTGGAATCAGGCGGTTTTCAATATAAGGCATAGAGTGCATAGGATGAACATGAACCCCATCACACAATTCCCCGGCTACCTTGCACATATAGGGTCCAACCGCTGACATATCTACTTTGATATCTTCATATTCATGCCGGGGCGGAGACCACATCGCGGGCAATAAACTAAGATTGTAATAGGGTCCTTCATGGGATAGTTTTTCTTCCCCGCGAAAGGCCCGTATACAAGCCTTAAATGCAGAGACATAGTCCTTCATTTGGGGCGCGGGTTTATCGAATTCAGCGCTGTATCGACGGGTGACATGCGCTTTTACCTGACTGCCTAATCCAAGCCGAAACCGACCGCTAGTATTGAGTGCCATTTCCCAGGCAACTTGCGCTGAAATCATTGGACTACGCGGAAAAGCGACAGCAATACCTGTGCTAAAAGACAAACCCGGTGCAACTGTTGCGGCAGCGGCAATCATCATCCAGGGTACCTGTCCGGCTTCTGTGAAGAGCATGCCTGAAAAACCAGCAGATTCCAGCTGAGTGGCCAATTCTGCGCTGTTTTTCCAGGTCAGCCCACCTGTCATCAAATCAAATTCCACCTGTCACCTCTCTAAATATCTTGTCACTGTTTTTTCTCACTGTAACTGACACGCCACGACCAACCGAGTCTAACGCGGATCTCGAATTGTAACAGTACCCTGCGCCACGGCTGCGAGCCTGCCTTCATTCATAACGTCAATTCGAATCACTGCCTGGGTCCGCCCCAGATTAATGATGTTGGCTGTGGCATCAAGTATTCCTTTCGAAACAGGAGCAGTCAGGTTTATCTTAAATTCTGTTGTCGCTGCCCACTGCCCTGGCTTCATCGCAGGGTAGCAAACACAACCAAGCATGTGATCGCAGAAGGCAGAAAGAACACCACCATGCATATTCCCAAAAGGTGTAAGGAGCTCTGGCCGTACTTCCACCTGGCCCCTCATGACGCCGGGCTTGGAGTCGACTATTTTGAAACCTAGAAAATCATGCAGCCCTCCCCCGCCACCTTTGTTCTTCAGAAAATTAGCCGCTATTTTTTCATCATGAGGTATCTCTTTTATAGTTGTATCTACCATTGTTTTTTCCGTGTGTTTAGAAACCAGTTTCTATCTAGGCGGGATCAGACAGGAGTGTATCGAGCCCTCACCATCAACTTCCCGGCCAAGGGTTCGAATGGC
>CAZAZB010000430.1:0-3565 GCA_964489485.1 uncultured Pseudomonadales bacterium
CCTTGTCTATTGGGTGATTACCCAGATACCGGCTAAGTACCCCGAAGAGTATAATCTCTCGCTCTTCAAACTGAATCGGTTCTGGATATGGACGACATTCATCATTTCCGAACTGAGCAGTGTGGTGGGCGTCTATCTGTTGTCCAGAGATCTGTCCAATGTCGTACTAGTGACGCTTGGAATATGGGTATTTTTTTCGATTATTTATTTTCCGGTCAGGCGCAGGTACCTGCAGTCGAAGGGAATAGATCTTGAAGTCTTAATGACCGATGCAGCGATCTTTCGGCATGACTAGTTCGGTAAGGTTATTTTGGAAAGGCTATAAGACCAATCGGAAAAACATACCAGGCGAAGTTATTATAGTTTATTGGCCTGATCGTAAACCCACCACAGTAGCCCTTTTTGTGCGTGAAGCCGATTTTCTGCCTGCTGGAAAATGATTGAACGCGGATCGCGAACCATTTCAGGCGTGATCTCGTAGTCATCATGGATGGGCATGTCATGCATAATCTTGCAATCAAGTCCCTGTACGAGCTCTCGATTGATCTGATAAGGCATCATTTCTTTGAGTCGGGCCGCTTTTTCCTCTGCATGGTTCGGGCTATTAAAATACTGCATGTCTACCCATGTATCAGTGTAAACAAAGTCCGCGTTGTCTACCGCACTTTGCGCGCTGGTGGTGTGATTGACGCAGCTTACCGCACCGATAATTTCCTGTACTGTTGAATCTTGACCCTCTCCATTGTCATCAATTTCTGGTGTCGCCAGCGTCAATGGGATACCAAGTTTATGACAGATCAAAGTCAAAGAATTCGACACGTTATTCTGTACCCCGACGTAGACAATTTTTGCTTCACCGATATTGCCAGAGAAGTTTTCTTTCAATGTCAATATGTCGGTCAATGCTTGACAAGGGTGGTAGGTTTCACAGCAGCCATTGATCACCGGCACCTGGCTACCCGCCATGATTTTCAGCAGATCGCTGTGATGGAGCAGGCGCGCCATAATGCAGCTGACATTTCGTGATAAATATTCTGTTTCATACTCGATCCCTGAAAGTACAAAGTTTGATGTTTGCCAATCAATATAAATGGCATGACCACCGAGTTCTGTCATTGCTACTTCAAACGATACACGGGTACGCGTGCTCGTCTTCTGGAAGATCATAGCGAGTGTCTCACGCTGCAATAGGGTACGAAACTTCTCGGGTTCGGCTTTTATTTCAGCTGCCTTGTCGAGAATGTCGTTGAGGTCGGTAGCGGATAGATCTTTTAGATGAGGTATATGGCGCATGTCTAACTTCCAAAAAAAAAAGACCAGCAGTGCTGGACTTCAGTTTTAGGTCTTTACTGCCTGAGCCTTCAATTCTGAGGCAGTGAGCAGAAAGCAAAAGTTACCCCAATCAGGGGGGCTGTGCAAGGCATTGCGATCAATCGACCTGGACATTTCCCCTGAGCCTATTCTATTTAAGTCCAATGTTCTGGCGCTGTCATAGCCAATTCACTGGCAAGAGACAGGATCTCGGGGGTCAATTCTTTTCCCAGTTGTGCGCCCAGCGTATCCAGGGCTCTGTTCATCATTTGGAAATTAGCAATGACTGCAGCGGCACGGGTTACACCTTCATTGCCCACTACAGCTTCCAGCTCTAGTCTGGCGGCGTTGAGGCTGGTCATTCCTTTCTCTGATGTAGAGTCCAATTTGGAGACCGTTTGAGCGCCCACAAGAGTATCCGCGAAATTGATGAGTTCCTGATAGTGGTCTACCCCACAGGGTAGTTCTGGATCGACGACGGCACCCGGATTTATGTCAATTTCTTTTGCTTCACAGCTCGCACGGAGCATGTTGGTATGAGCGATCGTTCAGTAGAAGCAATCATTACGGTGTGACGTTCTGGCGGCTAACAATTCTATCTGACTGCGGTGAAGGGTTTTCGTGATATCGGGATCACCCATTTCAGGCATACTCAAATAGAGGGATTCATGGATATCGTGCAGCGCCTGATTTTCAGCGGCGACGGCTGAAAAACAATTCGGGGCACCAGCCACTCCTCTCGTGGGATACCAGCCTCTTGTTAGCTTTGCTCCTTTGACTTCTTCATGGCCAGGTTCTCCTGATGCCGGGGTGGGAAGCGGTCGAAGTGACTCTCCTATGCCAATTGTATAGGTATCAATAGTCGTTACTTGTGAGACGATGGCTGTCAATTCGACAAATGCGAAGGGAGCAATGGCATCGGTTGTTACCTCTTCAACCCAATCCTGGCGGATAGTTGGTGCATCGACAGCGATCTTTCTTGCTGCATCGGTAGTAGCCTTATCGATTTTTAATGTTGTTGAGGCACGACCGGCGTGGGCATCCCTGGTGACCTCGGCGATTGCCACACGTTCGGTGCCGGTAAACCACGTGCCTGCTTCAGCAAGTCGCTTCCACTGCAAATCGATCATCGATCTGATTGTCAGTTGCAATGAAGAATCGTTCATTTTGGTATCCTGAGTTCTACAATAGGTTGACACTATATCAGAGCGTCAGTTAAAAGGAGTTTCGTGCCGAGTAAGTCATCTGGAATAGACTGTTCGGGATAGATGACTTGAGACAGGTAGATTGAGATCGGTAGCTTGAGACAGATAGCCTGTGATTGAAAGCTCGAATTAGAAAGCTCGAATTAGAACGCTCGAATTAGAAAGCTCCTGACAATCAATCAATACAGAACCCTTGATTCGGAAAAGGAATAAGTCCAGTGTGTGGCCGCTTCAACATCATTGATGATCCCATGACGCAATTAATTGCAGACATTGCGGGGCAATCCTACTCTGGTGGTACGCGATACAATATCGCACCGACAGAAAATATCCCTGTACTGCTAAAGACTGATGGAGACTGGTCGCTTCAGGATATGAGATGGTGGCTGGTGCCATCCTGGGCGAAAGAGCCGTCGACAAAATATGCGATGTTTAACGCGAGGTCAGAATCTATCGCTAAAAGCAGCGCCTTTCGTGAGCCATTTAAAAAACGCCGGTGCATTGTGCCAGCCACAGGTTACTATGAATGGAAGAAGGAGGGCAGCCACAAATTGCCACTTTATATTCAACCTGAGGACAACCATGGCTTTGCCTTCGCGGGTTTGTGGGATCGTTGGCAGGAAGGGGATCAAGTGATCTATAGCTGTACCATCGTTACCGCAGCTGCACCGCAGGAAATGAAGGAAATTCACTCGCGGATTCCGGTCCATCTTTCCCCCGAGGAAATCGGTACCTGGGTGGCACCGAATGCCAGTGTCGATGACCTGACAGCACTGCTCGCACCGACTATTCGTTTTCCATTGAATGTCACTCCTGTCTCGATCCAGGTTAATAATGCCAGGAACAAGGATTACCGTTGCGTCGAACCGATTGGGGAGCGGATTATTATACCGAAGGTTCACTGATACCTGTGACATTGAGCCTGTCGGCATTGAAATTACCTCGTGCGCGGAGTCCAATCGAAATGCTCATTTGCTGTGCGTAAACTCCGCTTTCTCAGCAAATTTCGTCTTGCCTCGCGCCTCACAGTTTCTTTTTTCAGCACCCTG
>CAZAZB010000431.1:0-3557 GCA_964489485.1 uncultured Pseudomonadales bacterium
TCCATCACCCACTAATCCACCAACAAACCCGCCGCCAACCAATCCACCCGTCATTAACCCACCACCGAGTGCCAGTGTATCCCTATTACCGGTTAGCTCCGCAGAATCATTTGAATCATTCTTGAAACTTGGTCTCTCTCAATGGGCAGGCACGACAGGTTCACCTAGAGCCGCGAGTCTCTCTGCTGAAAGTGACAGCGCGGCCCCGGCGCAACAAATAGCAAGCGCGTCCCAACTTAACGTCCAGGTGGCGGGTGTGGACGAGCAGGATATTGCACGTTTCGATGGCGAGTTCTTTTATGTTGCCCGTAGCAACCAGATTGACATTATCTCAGCAGACAACATCAACCCATCGACAGCGGTGGTCAACACCATCACGCTCAGCGAGAGCACGGCTGTGGACGGCATGTACCTGCTGTCAGCAGACCAGCAGGATTCGCTGTTAACAGTGGTTGCCAGCGATTTTGATTATCAATGGCACCAGGACAGTGAAACACCATGGTCCTGGCGCGATGGAACGACCCTGATTGAGCTCTACAATGTGAATGACCCCACCAACACAAGTCAGTTAAGTTCCATGCAGATCCAGGGTTATCTTATTGATTCACGAAGAATCGATGACACCCTGTATCTGGTGACTCGAGCCACACCTGGCATCCAGGGACTCATCGATGCGCCACAAACAGATGAGGACCGGGCGAGTAACCAGGCGCTGATTGAGTCCGCCGGGCTGAGTGATTTACTTCCTTCTGTCATTGTTAATAACGGTGTTCCGCAGACCCTGGTCACGCCAACGGATTGTCTGGTGCCAGATGTCAATGAATCAGACCTGCACTATCCGTCGTTAGTAACCATTTCCGCGATCAATCTACGTGACTCTACCGATATCAAATCTGTCTGTATGGCAGAGAATGCATTCGCTATTTATGTTTCTGCGAATGCGATGTACCTCATTTCAAATAACTACCCCAGTCAAAACGGCAGCGATGTAGTTGTTGCATCACTGATCGCAGCGCCCAGTTCTACCACCATTCACAAGTTTTCTTTCGCCAGTAGTGGCCCGGAATATAAAGGTTCAGGATCAGTTGAAGGGCAACTCATTACCGGTGACCCGGCCTACAGAATGGGTGAACATAACGGGCGCCTTGCCGTGGTAACGTCCACTTCCTTCAATGGGGGACACCGGCTTACCCTGCTCGAAGAAGGAAACGATCTTAAGCTGGTGAATGTGGGTGAACTACCTAATACGGAGAACCCGGCACCGATAGGCAAAGAAGGCGAAGCCATTTATGCCACACGAATCATCGGCGACAGGGCATATATTGTCACCTTCCTGACGATCGACCCGGTGTATGTGATTGATCTCGCTAATCTGTCAATTCTCGGCGAGCTGGAAATCCCGGGATTTTCGTCATACCTCCATCCGGTAACAGAAGACCTGATTCTGGGTATCGGTAAATCAACTGTGATTGAAGATGGGCAAGCCTTTTTTCAAGGCATAAAGATTCAGCTTTTTGATGTGTCTGATCCCGGCAATCCGATCAGCGCCTCGGAAGTCACCATTGGCCTGCGCGGTACTGACTCTGCGCTTTCTTACGACCCTCACTCTCTTGCCTATGTACGCGATTTTCGAACAGGGATAGACCGGTTTGCCATTCCTATTGCCGTACACGGTGATGGCATTGATCCGGAACCCGGCGCAGCCGCCAGTTTTTTCTATGACTATTCGCACACAGGTCTCTATCTTTTTGAACTGGACAAGGCAGCAGCCAGCATCACCCCGATGGGTGCGCTTAAACAGCTGGACGATTCCTGCGCCATAGGACGTGAGCGAGGCTACATCGTTGATGATGCTGTACATTTCCTAAGAGGTGGCAGATTACTTTCTGCACTATGGGACTCCCCGGATCAAACAAGTGAGCTGGTGCTTAACGACGAGAACCTGGAATGTTTGTTCTTCTCTGCCTTCGAAGGTTAACGACTTAATACAGGGGCACGCCCAGATATTCAGGCGTGCCTGAGACGTTCCAGATCTTCTGGCCTGTCCACATCCCACAGAAGCGGCAGCAAAGACCAGCTGTAATTGAATTTGTTCATCCGTCGACAAGTCTCGGCACATACATTGTTTGTACTCCAGACGATGTTGGTGAATAGCCCTGGCTCGGCCCGCGTCAGCCCAATCAAACCGTAACCGCCATCTTCAGCCGGGCCGAGAACCGCATCATGTGAATTCAGTTTTTCCAGTGCATCGTCAAGATAGTGTTCATCGATCGTTGGGCAGTCAGAACCCACAATCAACACCTTGTTGATACCTGGCTCAGACAATGCATGCTTCGCCCCCTGGTACATACGATCGCCAAGGTCAATTCCTTGCTGTGGATGGATGCCAACTCCCGCGCGAGCATAACGGCAGAAAAACTCATGCCTGATATCGGGATAACACCACAGTTGAACCTCGGCAAGACGGGACTGAAGACTGCAATCAATCATCCGGCCGGCGAGCCTTCTGTAGATATCGGCGGCACCACAAGGGCTCAGCGTTGGTATCAGTCTGGTTTTTACCTTCCAGGGTACGGGCGCCTTGCAGTAGATGAGGATTCTGGCATCCAGATATTTCAGTTGTGCAGGATCTAAACTCATTTGTAATAGGACCGGACCAATCGGTCAGGGGATGCACCAAAAAAATACATGAGCCGTAATCGCCACATTAGAAGAATTGTCCGCACCACACCCCCGTCTACCCAACGCCGCGCGGATGTTCTTACAGGGTCTTGCACAACATAGGGCTTTGTTATTTTAGCAAGACCCTTACTTAGCTCGATATCTTCCATCAGCGCGATATCCGGAAATCCGCCGATCTTGTCAAATAGGGTTTTCTGCACGAAAATAGCCTGGTCTCCGGTACACATCCCGGTGTATTGGGAGCGCAGGTTCATCAGTTTTTCGATCAGGCGATAGATAAGGTGTCGACTTTCTATTTTTATATCGAACCGGCCCCAGACCTGATCTGAATGCCAGAAAGCCTCCAGTTCAGTCATGAAGTTTCGAGGCAATAAACAATCTGCATGCAAAAATAGCAGTAGATCGCCGGATGCAACTTTAGCCCCTGCATTCATCTGACAAGCGCGGCCCTTACGGCTTTTAATAACAATGCAGCCAGAAGCAGTCGCATCTTGCACCGAGGCATCCCTGCTGCCGCCATCAACAACGATCACTTCAACATCATCGGGCAGGCGCTTGAGCAGGCTGCCGAGGAAGTCTTCCTCATCCAGCACCGGGATGATAATTGAGAGGGATGGCGTATTCATTTTATGGTGATTATGACATGACTCAGGAGGCAAATATTGCAGACTCTCACAAATTCAAAATGTTACAATCACCACCCGCACCGATCATGCCCTGGTAGCTCAGTTGGATAGAGCATCCGCCTCCTAAGCGGAGGGTCGCAGATTCGAATTCTGCTCAGGGCACCATTTTTACTGGCTATCAGAGCTTCGCGTCGCCCAATCCGTTCGTTTCTCGCACTGAAGACACACTGGGGACACATAAGTGAATAA
>CAZAZB010000432.1:0-3554 GCA_964489485.1 uncultured Pseudomonadales bacterium
GGAACGGGACCAATATTACCACAGATGTCACTTCGTGTTATGCCTGTCATAACACTGAATATTCTCCGATCAGCTTCAATATGAGTTCACTGCAGACTTCTTCTTCCTCAATCCTCGTCCGATCTGCTTTGTCGAATACAACCTCGATCACCCGCGTAGATTCGATACCCTGGATTGCAAGAAAACACCGATCCTGGCCGCGACGAGTGCGATTAGTCGCCAGTGCGGCAGTGACGCCAATGCCGAAAGTCGCTTCGCTGGGAGCAATTTCCTTTGCCCGTTGCCATGCAACCATGGCAAGTGCCCTGGCAGTCTTGCTACTACAGGCGGAATCGGGTTTGCCGCCAAGGTAATGACTCATTTCCGCTTCGTGGTAGGGTATGAATGCCGAGAGCAGGGTATTGGATGCGCCAGGTACTTCGAGCAATTTTGAAATAGCGGATGCGCCGCCACCTGCCAATACGATGGCAAATTTCTTGTCTCCTTGATGGATTAGTTTGATTAAACTGTTGTCCAATGTAGCGCTCTATAGGTGTCTTGTGCGTTCACTAAAATATAGCTTAACAAATACTGCAAATTGAATGGGAAGTTGAAATGAAACATTTAATAAGTCTGACTGTTCTTCTGTGGTTTGTCATGGGCGCGAATGCGCAAGAAGGTGATCCGCGCGCGCCTGTTACCCTGTCACCCGAAGATCTTGAGAACTATCAGTTTGAAAATAAACAACTGGATCAGCCTGCAAAGATCAGCGAACTGAATGTTGGCCAGCGATTTATTCTGGATTCCCATAGGCGTGGCACCAAAGATTTGATGGTCCGTCGGCTGGGAATTATCACGCTAAAGCAAGACAGGAGCGATCTCGCCAAATTCCAACAACTTGTAGACAGGAAGGTTATTCGGCAGAACGATGTTGAGGAATGGCAGGCACTTGGGGTGGTTTTTGGCGATGTTCTGGTCACGGAACTGGGAATGCACTGGGTCAGTTTCAAGGATAATCTGGGTGTTAGTAAAGCGCTGCGTTGGAAGAATACCGAGAATTATGTCTTCCCTATTACGCTCTTCTCCAAACGTGTTCAGTTCAAGGAGAAGATCGATGTAAATGCGATCTTCGAAAAAATTGAAGAAGATGTGGCTGCATTTAAACGCTATGAGGAAATACATGGCAAAATTGGCCAAACAAAACGCTAATTCGTTGTTTTTGGTACGGGATCATTAGTGAATTCTGGTCCCAATCCCAGTAGAATAGCGCAAAATTCCTAGATAGCTGGTTTCACAATGATTAAGAAGATGGTCCTCGGCACGCTGAAGTTCTTTTTTGTCGATTCAACAGTGAACATAATAGGCGACTTGTTTGAACAACCGCTTGTTATGTGGGCTTTTATTGGATGGGGATGGATTTCAGTCCTCGCCATGCTGACCGGCGCTATGCAAACCCTCAGTCAGATGCAGATGTAGCTCCCTTTTCGTCAAGAGAGGGGTTTTTAGCGCTAGCTGAGCAGATTTTCCAGATGCGCCATGACCTTGTCACCGAATTCAATGGTAGTGAGTTGCGTGGTTTCGCCTGTACCGGCCGAAAGATCAGCCGTCGTAAAGCCACTTTCGAAGACAGATTTCATCGCGGTCCATACCGCTTCAGATTCTTCCTTTAGTCCAAAACTCATCTCCAGCATCATGGCGACAGACCCTATCATTGAGTAGGGGTTGGCAATATTTTTGCCTGCGATATCTGGCGCTGAACCATGCGAGGGTTCGTAATAGGCTTTGTCTGGGCCCATACAGGCGGACGGCATTAGTCCCAGAGAGCCAAGAATACCGCCACCCTGATCGCTGAGTATGTCGCCAAACATATTCTCCATGACCATCACATCGAATTGTCCCGGGTTCAGGCAGAGTGCTGTTGCGGCGGCATCGACTAGTAAGTGGATAACCTCCACGTCCTCATAGTCCTTGTGTACCTCGTCGAGAACCTCATTCCAGAAAACACTGGAGATCAGCACATTACTCTTGTGAATATTATGTAGCCGTTTCTTTCTTTTTCTTGCCTGTTCAAAAGCAACAATGAGTATCTGGCGTATTTGTTGTTCATCGTATTCGAGCGTTTCTTTGACATAACGAAGACCAGCATCGTTTGTTCCACGTTCTTTTTTGCCGAAGTAGAGTCCTCCAACCAACTCGCGGATCAATAGAATATCAATGCCGTCTTTAATGATTTCCGGCTTCAAGGGTGAAAAGTGCGCCATATCTTTGCTAAGCAATATGGGTCTGAAATTGGCGAAGGTATTGAATCGGGCACGCAGTGGTAGTATCGCACCTCTTTCGGGTTGCTCATCAACAGGGATCTTTTTTGATTCCTCGTGATTAAGGCCGACAGGTCCTTTCAGAATGGCGTCTGCTTCATCACAAATTGTCTTGGTCTGGTCAGGAAAGGCTTTGCCGTGTTCAAAATATGCCGCAGCCCCAAAAGGGGCGTGGGTGAGTTCGAATTCAATGCCGCGATGACGAGTGATGATATCGAACACACGAACGGCTTGCGTCATGATTTCCGGGCCAATGGCATCACCGTCAAGTAGCGCTATTTTGTATGCCCTGGTTTCGTTTGCATCGGTCATGGTGTGCCTCTGTTCGTCATCAAATGCTGCTATGGGGTGTTTTTAAAAGAGGGCGGATTCTATCTTGTTGTGACAGGGAAGGGAATCCGGACACCGGCAACGATGTGAGAACCGGCTGGTAGATTTGAATGGTTCAATAGATTAGAAACGGCTTCCGTTGTTCGGACCATTGCTTTTCGGCCTGGGTAAGTCGTTCGGCAAATTCATTGAAACCGATCGCTCCATCATCCACCCATTGTCTTAAAGCCGGACCCCCGTTGATGACATCAATGGGGATTCTGCCGTCTTCATATTCGTAATCGTGGTGACGCCATATGGCTTGATCGGGGCGGAGTCCTTTTAAACTTTTTAGTAAACCGGCGATTAGCCGATAGGGTTTGAAAACCTTATGTCTATAATCTGTGTAGTCGGTATGAAATTGGATTCCAGCACACATTTGGCCAACATGTTTGTGAAAGGTTGGTTCGAAATAGCAAGGACGAATGTAAGCGCCCTCCAGCCAATCAGGAGCAGACAAGGCGAGTTGTTGAATGAGATCCTCGGCAGGGAAGTCTGGTGCGCCAATAACCTCAAGAGGAATGGTTGTGCCTCTCCCTTCCGAGAGGAGAGTGCCTTCCAACAAGACAGTGCCGGGGAAAATCCGAGTCATGTTCAGGCTTGCGGCATTGGGGGAGGGATTGATCCAGGGACGTATGTTGGCTGGCCATCCATATCCCGGTGCAGATTCAGGGTTATAGCCCGACATTTTTACGATGTGGAGATGAACGGGGTCGCACAAGTTCGAATTGAACCAGGTGGCCAACTCGCCGATAGTAAGCCCGTGACGAGTGGGAAGTTCGGCGCAACCAACAAAACTTTCTTCGCCAGATTCCAGAAAAAGACCATCAATCGGCCTACCGGCAGGGTTCGGTCTGTCCAGTACCCAGAGTTCACAATCAGCATCGG
>CAZAZB010000433.1:0-3553 GCA_964489485.1 uncultured Pseudomonadales bacterium
CCTTCATTGGCAGGTTCGCCATATCAAGGGCGCTGACATGGAATAGTTCACCGGCACCTTCGCAGTCACTTGCAGTTATCAGTGGCGTATTGATCCAGTGAAATTCGCGCTCGAAGAAATAGTTGTGAATGGCATTGGCGAGGGTCGTACGTACCCGGGTAATAGCGCCGAAGGTGTTGGTTCGTGGTCGCAAATGTGAAACAGTACGCAGGTACTCGAAGGTGTGTCGTTTTTTTGCAATGGGGTAGGATTCAGGATCGTCTACCAGGCCGATGACATTGACGCCTGTTGCCTGTATCTCAACAGACTGCCCTTTGCCCTGGGATTCGACGAGCTCCCCTGTAATTTCCACAGAACACCCTGTGGTGATGCCAAGGATCTCTGATTCGTAATTGTCCAAATCAGATGGCACCACCGCCTGAATAGCATCGAACGCAGAACCATCATGTACGGCAATAAAAGATATTCCCGCCTTTGAATCCCGCTTACTGCGAACCCAGCCATTGACGGTAACGGTTTCTCCGACCGGCACATTGCCCTTTAGCATTGAAACGACAGAATTTGCTGGCATGATATAACTCGAATATGAAAGGGCAACATAATACCAAAGCGTAGGGTTAATGGGTGCATTCTGACGCCAAGTTGTTACCATAAATGCTGGTTTTTTGCGCTGCTGCGCAAGCCAGGAATATCCAGGACGTGACTATTCGGGGAAAGCCTATGCAAGTCGAGACGCCAGCGGTTCAGTGGCAGGAACCTGTAGAAGGGTTCGAGTTTCAGCCGGAAACAATCACCGTGACTGAGGAATACCAGCAGGAGAAACTGGCCGCCTGCGGTCTAGACGATAAGCCTTTCAGGGGCTTTGTGGATGCCTCTTTCTTCATTGCTATTGGTATCCACGCGGGTATCAAGAGTGGCATTAGCGCAGAGGGTAATGTCAACATGCTGCAGACGCTGGTGCAACACCGCCCGGTTCGCCTGGGAGAACCACTGGTTGTGAAAGGACATATCCGCAAAATGACAGAGGTACCTCGCGGTGTCACCATTGATACCGCCATCGAGTTCATCGGGGAAGATGGACATCCTGCCATTTCCGCGCCCAGAATATCCCTCAAGCCCGACCCTGAAAAAATAGGTGTCAAGGGTGCCGGTGCAAGACCGCCACCTGTCATTGACGATCTAGGCCGGTTGACTTCTTGTGGGGAATATCAGTTAACGCCAGAGAGCGTTAAGTCATACAGCAGTGAAGGCAATAGCATCCATTATGAAATGGAAGCAGCAAATAAAGCGGGGTTCAGGGCGCCGATTATCGGCGGCGGTATGGGGGTTCATTATCTGCTGTATTCTCTGTGGCAGAAGTTTAATCCTCATAGCTTCAGTCTGGATGTCTATTTTCGTCGTCCCATTTTCTGGGACGATCGTATTGAGGTCAAGGTTGATCAATTGGGTAGTCGCTGGCGAGCCATGTGTCTGACCCGTGACGAGAAAGTGCTGACAGAAGCAGCCATACAGAAACTGGAATCAAGATGATGAGACAATTGCTGCTGCGGGTTAGCTTCTTTGTGGCCGCCCTGCTTGTAACAACCTCCATCATGGCGGCCGACGAACGCAGGTTGGACATTTATGCCCAACTCGAGGAGTTACGAACCCGGATTGAAGGACTGGGATATGAAATAGAGCTACGGGATGATTCGGCGAAGCGTATTTTTTTAATGCGCTTACAACAAGCCGAGGCTGAACACACGCGTCTCTTACATGAACATGCCGCGAAGCTCTTGCAGCAGAAATCGTCTGACCAGGACAAAGTTGTTCTCGACCCAAGGTTCGCTGAACTCATGAGGTTGGAACCGGCGAACATCCGATCGATTCTTCGCTTGAATACAAGAAGTGTTGAACTGCCTGATGGCAGTGAAACCGCATCCCAACTAGCGGCCGTGAATGCGGTAATGAAAGCCAAGTTGTCTATTATTGGTGCCTGGTACGATTCCCTGTTAAAGAATCTGGAGCTGTCACGGGCGCTTGGATTGAATGTTGATGAAGAGGAGTGGCTACTTGAAAAAGGCGTGCGAGAGCGCGCAGCGAATGCATCTTCTTATCTGGCGCTGGCATTACAAGATGTTGCTGCATTGAAGGAGAGGGCGGCACTGCTTTCTGAAGACAAGGAAGTGCAATCGCTCTATCTTGTCGAAACAGAATTGGTTACAACGATTGCCAATGAACTGGAAATTGTTGTTCGCAATATGGCGAAGCTTGGGCTGGATTCGTCACAATACAAGTCGCAGCTCATCACAGCGACAGGTTCTATTTCAACTGATGTGTTTACCTTTGATGTGATCTCGACCCTGATTCGTGGCTGGACGAACAGAGCAACCCACTGGCTACGTGCCAATGGCGGTACGGTACTGTTTAATCTATCGCTCTTCGTCATTATTGTACTGGTCAGCCGTATTCTTTCACGATGGGTTAAGCGTGGTACGGAAACGGCACTGCGCTATTCAACAACGCCTATCTCAACCTTGTTGCAGCGGATGCTTGTCTCCAGTGCGGCATCTTCGGTTTATCTTATTGGTGTGCTGATAGCCTTGTCCCAGGTGGGCATTTCGCTTGGACCATTGCTGACGGGTCTTGGTATCGCCGGTTTTGTGATTGGTTTTGCACTGCAGGACACCCTGTCGAATTTTGCATCGGGTTTGATGATCCTCTTCTATCGACCTTTTGATGTGGGCGATGTGATTGATGCCGATGGAATTTTTGGTGAGGTCAGCGCCATGAGCCTGGTGAACACCACAATTTTGACATTCGATAATCAGACGCTCATCGTTCCCAACAGTAAAATATGGGGGAATGTCATCAAAAATGTCACCGCACAAACCAAGCGACGTGTGGATTTGATATTTGGTATCGGCTATGGAGATGACATCGTGAAAACAGAGGCTGTTCTGGCACAGATACTCGATGACCATGAACGGGTGCTTGATGACCCGAAACCCATCATCAGGGTTCATGAATTGGGCGATTCATCTGTCAACTTCGCTGTGCGACCCTGGGTCAATACTAAAGACTATTGGACTGTTTACTGGGATATCACAAGAACGGTAAAACTGAAGTTTGATGAAGAAGGTATTTCGATTCCTTATCCACAGCGAGATGTTCATCTTCATCAGAATGCCTCTGGTTAATCGGTATTGGTTGACCGGGATGAAGACATTTTCATCGGATCCTCGGTCTCATAAACAGATTCACCCATTCACCGCCCCATAAACCCTCGGAGTACAAGATGCGCCTAACCCTCTATCTGATTTTAGCTCTAGTATTTACCTTGCCTCTTTCCCTCGCCGCTGAAGAAATGGTGCTGATCCGTCCTGATCCTACGAGCGGTGTCACTCCGATGCAGCGCGCTATTTCAGATCAGATGAAGTACGAATCGAAATATATCAAGGTGCTGGGTAGCAAGATGCACTATGTCGAGGGGGGTGACCTCGTTGACAAGCATGCGCAGGTGTTTCTCTTTCTGCATGGCAATCCTTCCTCCTCATATTTATGGCGTAATGTC
>CAZAZB010000434.1:0-3532 GCA_964489485.1 uncultured Pseudomonadales bacterium
TATACCGCGATTTGTTTCCGGTCTGATTTGGGCGAAAAGGGGCTACATTTTCATTCGAACAATCCGGTTTGATTGCATTTCAGTGCAGCAATATAAGCTCACGCCCCAATACCGAATTTACGGAATCGTAACCCATTGTAATTACACAATAAAAAGGGAGAGCTTTGGATGGCAGGTTCGTTCCCTCCGCCAATATATTCATTTAACCTATTGATATCACTATATTTATAGCAGAAATGCGTATTGTATGTCCCCCATTTCATCCCCCTAATATTGCTGCTGCGTTTGTTGTATTTTGGTGTGTGATAATATCAAACAGTATTTTTTTAGCAAAGAACGACGCTTAGCCGACCTTCGAGTGGAGTTGTTCCAACTGATGCTGGTTCTATGTTTTAGCTGTGGAGAAAAATTTCGAAAGGCTGGGCTTTACTGCTGAGTGTAGTTGCCGTTCAAGTCGTATAGACTCTGGCCACAATGGTTCGCCGCAAAAATCAGGTTTTTGCGGCTTTCCGCAAGGTAGGTGGTGGCGCGCATCGCGGTGAAAGGAGGCTTAAACTCAACGCTGTAGACCAACCTGTCTGCCTCTGTGAGGAAACCCATCAGTCGGTCTTTCGGGATCGGGAGCGTTACTTCTGTGACTTGCTGGTCGGCTTGGATGATCAGCGGCATGCCACCGGTAAGTCCTTGCCCATCGGTCGCAATCCATGCACCGGTGACGTTGGCCTTGACCGTTTCAACAGGCCCATTGATCTCCATCGTCAAGAACATGCTTCCAGGCAGGGATTCGAAGCAAAAGAGGTCGAGTTGCATCTCGCGCTCATCGTCTGACACGGTGCGAGAGAAGGCCTCATAGCCGTCATTCCGGAAATCAAGGCGCCATGCGGCCTGGGCGGGCGGTTTGGACCCGGTTATCATCTTCCAGACGCGCGGTTCGCTACGCTTAAAGTCACTCGCTTCCGTTCCGGGATAACGGCTCAACCCCCAGCCGTCAGCGTCCTCGCGCGAAAACCATAACATCGAGTCTGGTGAAGTATAACTGGTAAAAGCTTTGATCGATCCGTGTGAGACCCCGTGGGCAAGGGCGTTTTCTGCCATTAGCTCGTTGCATTCGTCGTTAGGCAAGTCGCCGCTAGCGCATGAATGCTGCCCCAGAGCCCCGAGCGCTTCGACGGTTCGATACTTGCCGGAAACAAAGAGAATCGAGGCGCAGGCCGAGGCACATTGCGCCCCGTTGGGGATCACCGTGTGCCACGAGCCTTGGTCCATCAGCCCAACAATAGCAAGCGCAGCCATGACGCCACCGCCAGGGCTGTCGAGCAGTAGTACCTGCGCCCCATGCGGCCAGACTTCTGCAAGGGTTCTTGCGCGCATGAAATCAGTCACGAGGGCCTCATCAATCTTCCCGCTAAGCTTCAGGACTTGGTGCCCGCGCCAGTTTACCTGCGTAATTGTTCCGGCGAAGAGAGCAGGTGACAGTATGGTTGAAAGAATCACTGCTCCGAACAGG
Organism: uncultured Pseudomonadales bacterium; assembly: GCA_964489485.1. Classification (GTDB taxonomy): domain Bacteria; phylum Pseudomonadota; class Gammaproteobacteria; order Pseudomonadales; family Azotimanducaceae. The sequence goes on from CAZAZB010000434.1 coordinate 1,508, forward strand.
CGCATAATGGTATGATGCATCAAATACTAATCCTTGAAAGTTGCAGCGACCAAATGTTGCCATCATCGCATTGAAAGACCAATCCTAAAACCTTCATTTTCACAGATTAATCTTGGCGAAGCCAATTCATCATTGTCTGTGCACTTACATAGTCTGGAAGGCCGTCCCTAAACGCCTGACTCCCAAGGTCGCGCAAAAACGCCATGTGGGCCGCTGGGGCTTTACTCGCTAAGCCCAGGTGACTTTCGATTGTGCCTTTCGTCCAGCACCATATTCCCTTTGCTAATAGATGGTTGTGGATTACTTGGACGCGCACTTCTGTGTCCGGTTCAGCGCACATCATCTCGAATGCTTGAGAGGCTGTGACGCCATTTCCGTTTGTTGGCAGGCCGGATGCGTCAATCGTTATGCGGCCTGCATCCGACAAATGTTTTAGGATAGCCTTACATGCCACTAATTCAGCGTTATCTTCCTCAATGAGGCCCTATCCGGGGGCGACTTTGAAAGCGAAATCAAGGTCAACGATGGCCTTGGCAGGGATACCCATTGCGGCGAGTACCTTCATTGCGTTGGGTATATTTCCTGAGCCCCCAAGTGCTACCAAACCTAGTTTATCTTCATCCATCGTTATGCCGATAGCATGCTTGAAAACGTCTGGCAGGATCGCGCGTTCAGTCTTGCCTTCCGCAATCACGATTTTCTCCGAGAACAGCACTTTCGCCGAGTTGGTCAGCGTGAACAGAGTTTCGGATTGATGGTCCGCCACTGCAATTGCGTCGACCACAGCATCTTTGATCCGTTGATTTGCTTTTGTCCCAGCCTCGACGGTTCTTCGTAGTAGGAGCGTGTTATGAGCGTCTTGCCTTGCAATCATGTTTGGCGAGTGTGTAGAAAAGATTACTTGATATCCGTCAGCAGATAGGCTGCTGAGAGACGCTCTAACGAGTTCAATCGCTTGTGGGTGCAGATAGAGCTCAGGTTCGTCAATCAGCAAAAGGGTTGTGCGGTCATTGCTCACGGCATCAGCTCTCTTTATCTGCGACAGGCACTTGATCAATGCGATTTGAACAGCCCGCTGCGCGCCATGGCCAAATGATGCCGCGTCTCGACCATCGGGATTGTGGTAATTGTCTTCAAATATTTTGATCGTAGCACCTTTGAGGAAATCACTAAACTCTGGTGTCGGAATGTGTATTTTGGCCGATACTCCGGGGAAGATTTTCGTCAGTTCCGTTTGAATTTGCGCATCAAGAGCGGCGAGGTTTTCATCCTTTTCCCGGCTGTCAGCGGTCAGTTTCTTCGCGATGTCCGCCAAGGCAGCTGTCACAGGGCCAGAATGCGCGGCCGTAACAGGTTCGATAATCTCTTTTACCAGTTTCCCAATGGAGGTCCGGAAGCAAATTTTCCCACATCTTCGGTCGCATTCTCCATCGCGCCAATAAAAATTGGTTCCGGGAAAAGATGAGAAATAGCTGCGTCGATTCCGGCAGGGTTCACTTCCCAGACAAGTTCGCCGGCTTCATTTTTTTTCCGAACTTCCAGACGGATTTCCGTAGATTTTGCATCTGGTTTCAATTGTGTGCGCCGAATGCCTAACTTTCCGTCTACTACAATGGGTTCGATTTTTTTCCTGTGGTTGTCTGCAAGGGCGTCAAGAACGTCTGCTGAAATACCGGATATTGTTGCGGTAACGACTATTGGATTATCTGGGTTATGAAAATCTGTCGAAGGTAAACCGCGCTTCTTGATGAACCAACTTACCGCCTGCAGCACATTTGTTTTGCCCACGTTGTTGTACCCGACGAGCGGGGTGTAGGGCGACAGCGGAAAATTGCCGTTGATGATGGATTTGTAATTCTCGATCTTGATGTTTAAAATCTGGTGCAAAGCTGAAAACCTTAGAAATTGGATAATGACCACACTCTGAAGTTGTGAGAGTTTTATGGCAAGCGCTATTTGTTGGTATTTGCGTTGTGCAGTAAGCATCCCGTGAATTCCCTAGAAGCCCACCTGCCGCTACCCGCC
>CAZAZB010000435.1:0-3531 GCA_964489485.1 uncultured Pseudomonadales bacterium
GTACCAGGTAACAAGTAGCAAGTACCAAGTAGCAAGTAGCAATATGGAAAGAATACTGACTAACAAGCGGCACTAGGAAACACTATTTCCTGATATGAGAAAATTACACAACCACAATCAGTACCCGGCGCAAGGCTTCCAGCATCTGGACGAACCAGAGATCGCCCGTGCGGACACATCCGATGACCCACTCAGCAATGAGAAGGACTACCCACTAACGAAACAACAACAGGCACTGTGGATTGAGCACCGCCTCCACCCTTCAAACACTTCCTACAATACATGCGTTAAATTAAGATTAACCGGGCAACTGGATACGCTGCGATTTCGTCAGGCATCACAATTGATTGTGGACTACTTCGATTCACTGAGAGTCTACTTTGTTGAAAAGGAAGGAATTCCCTACCAACGCCTGGCAAAAAATGCACACTATCTGCCAGAATTCATCGACATATCGGATGGTGCCCTGGAAGAGACCCCGGCAAAATCGAAGCAAGCTAAAAACCTTCTCTCAGAACAATTTAACACGCCGATTGACCTTAAAACCTTCCCTATTATGCGAGGTCTACTGATTAAGACCGCCAGTGAAGTCTTCTACTTTATGGGGATGGTGCCGCATATTGTTTCTGATGGGCGAGTTGCAATCTTGTATCTCGAATCTCTATCCATTGCATACAATGGCGGCCGAGATGCTTTAGAAGAAACTTATGGCGAGACACACAAAAGCTGGGATGATTTTTACGAGGCTGGCTTGCATAGGATTGATAACAAATTTCGACTGGCGTGCAAAAAGCATTGGCAGGATCGATTGGAGGGGGCCAGTCATCACTTCGATTATAGTTACGGAAAGCAGAAGGTTGATGCAGATGACAAGCGCGGCGAGATGGTCTATTTCGACCTCTCCGCTGAACTGTCGATTCGACTAAAAGCCCATAGTAAAGCGAACCGGACAACATTGTTCAATGTCTTCGTCTGCATCTTCAGCATCTTCGTCAAGCGTTATTATGGACTGTCTGATGTGTTGATCGGATATCCGGTCAACATTTGCCCACCAGGTTTTAAACACTTCTTCGGATTCTTCGTCAATATTGTGCCCATCCGTGTGGATATGCGAGGAGCCCCGAGCTATGGCGAACTTCTGTTACGCGTTCATCACCTCCGTAAGGAAGACAAAAAGTACCAGAAGTATCCAGCGCTGGATATTATATCTGGCATACGTGAGCAGCTCCCCGATTTTAACGGTCAGGTGTTTAATCTATCAATGGCGCAAACGGTCTCGCGCCTAATCAACCTGCAACTAGACGGTATCGTTAGCGAACCCCTGGAAAATGAACACATCGATGTGAATGATGACTTTTCCCTGTCTTATGAGTTAATCGACGGCAGAATTGGCCTGTGGTTCGAATATCGACAGGCACTCTTCGAACGTCCGTTCATAGATCAGGCGATGATACATATCGAAAAAATCATTGAACAGGCATTGGACTTTCCGGAACGTCCGATCAATGAGTTCGAGCTGTTAGACCAAAATCAACGTGAACGGTTGTTGAAGAATTATTCCAACCCACAAGGATCTGTTCAAACCAGCACCACTGATTCAATCTCGAATTTGTTTGAGGCTCAGACCGTAAAGACACCTGATGCCATCGCAGTGATAGAAGGGAATGACAACGCAACGGGCGAATCCATCAATTATGCCAATCTGAACGGACGAGCAAATCAACTTGCGCATCTCTTGCTGGAAAAGACCCTTGGCAAATCTATGGCCATTGGCGTTGCATTGCCTCGCGGTATCGATCTGGTCGTGACACTGCTGGCAATACTTAAGGCAGGGTGCCATTACATCCCACTCCCGGCAAGCTACCCCGCTAAGCGGAAGGACTATATCCTTCAGGAGTCTAGTGCCGGTGTTTTTATCAATCGTACAGCATCTGATGCCCCGAATGCTGAGTCGCCAATTTTCCACCCCCCCGACTCTCTTATTCACCTTGACCTGAAGAAAATTGATACGAAACTCGATAGCCAGCCAGACGACAATCTTGATTTGAAAATAAGATCTGATACAACGGCCTATGTCATCTATACATCAGGATCAACAGGCAAGCCCAAGGGCGTTGTCCTGAACCATGGCAATGTCACACCGCGATTAAAATGGCTTCACACCTTTTTCGCACTCACCGCAGAAGATCGCATGTTGCAATCGACTGACTTCAGTTTTGATGTTTCTGTCGCTGAAATATTCTGGCCTCTCTGTTCCGGCGCCGCACTTGTTATCGCTGAGCAGAAAGCCAGCAGAGATCCCGGGTACCTGCTGGGGCTCATTGAACAGCACAAGGTCACCATTGCCTGTATGGTTCCATCACTGCTAAACACGCTCCTGGATGCCGACAAACGCCGCTCCGGTAAAAAACAACCTAACAATAAACGCCCCAACAAAAATAGTAGACTTGACTCACTGAATCAGGTGCTATCCGCAGGTGAGCCACTGCCAGAATCTGTCGCCGATAAGTATTTTGCGCAAAGTCAGGGCCGGTTATTTAATTTTTACGGCCCTACCGAAGCCGCCATCTATGCCACATACACAGAGTGTCTGCCGAATTCTGACAAGGCAATGACAATTGGAAAACCCCTCGGCAACACCAGCACCTATATTCTCGACAAGGATCGGAACTTGCAGCCAGTCGGTGTTGTTGGTGAGCTATATATTGGCGGACCCGGTGTTGCTAAGGGCTATCTGAACAATCAAACTCTTAACGACCGGCATTTTATTGACAATCCTTTTGTTGCAGAAAAGAGTCCGGATGCAAGACTCTACGCAACCGGTGATCTTGCGCGATTCAATTTCGAAGGAGACATCGAGTATATCGGTCGTAAAGATAAGCAAATTAAGATTCGCGGTTTTCGAGTTGAGCCTGGAGAAATTGAAAATACCATTCTTCAATGCCCATCAATATCCGACGTCGCCGTGATTGAGTTAAATCGGCAACATCAACACTCACAACTCGTTGCATACATCGCACCGGCCAGCCAATCATTCGATTCCGCGAGCGATGACGCTGAGATAAAAGATCCTGAACTCATCGATCAGGCACGCAGGCAGGTATGTGCACATCTACCGGTCTATATGATGCCTTCAATGTTTATCAAGCTAGATAAACTGCCCCGATCACTGAGCGGTAAACTGGACCGGAAAGCACTGCCTGAGCCTGAATCTTCACTTGCACAAAAACAGGACTTTCGCAGCGCAAGCACAGAAACCGAGAAAAGAATCGTTGCTATCTGGTCCACCATTCTCGGTATCGCGTCAAGTAAGCTGGATGTCAATACCAGTTTTTTTGACCTGGGTGGTGACAGTTTGATGGCCATCCAATTTATCAGCCTGGCAGAAGAGCACGATCTGCTGATTGACATTAACGATATATTTGAGCTCAGAACAATTGCCGCACTTGGCACTGCGACAAAAATCGGCAAAAGAAAGACAAGCGATAATAAAGAGATTCACGGCTCCTATCCCTTGCTACCGAGACAAGC
>CAZAZB010000436.1:0-3510 GCA_964489485.1 uncultured Pseudomonadales bacterium
CCCTCGATCTGGCACGGGAAGGTGTTCTGGAAAAATACAATGTTGAGCTAATTGGTGCTAGCCGTGAAGCGATTGACAAGGCCGAAGACAGGCAGCTTTTCGATAAGGCGATGCAAGAGATAAATCTCGAGACGCCACGTAACGCCATCGCCCATTCGTTAGAAGAGGCCCAACAAGTCCAGGCGCAACTGGGGTTCCCCTGTGTCATTCGGCCTTCATTTACCATGGGAGGGTCCGGTGGAGGAATTGCTTACAATCAGGAAGATTTTGTTGAGATTTGCAGGCGCGGTTTAGATCTCTCACCGACCAACGAACTTCAGATTGATGAATCGCTGGTCGGCTGGAAAGAATATGAAATGGAAGTTGTGCGTGACAAAAACGATAATTGCATCATCATCTGCTCCATTGAAAATCTGGATCCAATGGGTATTCACACGGGTGATTCGATTACGATTGCCCCGGCACAAACCCTGACGGATAAGGAATACCAGATCATGCGTAATGCATCGATTGCAGTATTGCGGGTTATTGGCGTCGAAACAGGAGGCTCTAATGTCCAGTTTGCTGTTGATCCAAAGGACGGCCGATTGGTGATTGTTGAAATGAACCCGCGGGTATCGAGGTCCTCGGCGCTGGCATCGAAGGCAACAGGTTTTCCTATTGCGAAGGTAGCCACTAAATTGGCGATCGGATATACACTGGATGAATTGACTAACGAGATTACAGGCGGCGTGACACCAGCTTCTTTTGAGCCATCTATCGACTACATCGTGACCAAGATTCCCCGGTTCACATTCGAGAAATTTCCCCAGGCGGAAAATCTACTCACGACGCAGATGAAGTCTGTCGGTGAAGTCATGGCAATCGGTCGCACATTTCAGGAATCAATGCAGAAAGCGTTGCGTGGCCTCGAAGTTGGCATCGATGGCTTTACCCCCATTCTGGACGTAGAAACATCTGACGCCGGCTCGCTATTGCGCAAAGAGTTAAGAGTCGCTGGTTCTGACCGAATTCGCTACCTGGCAGACGCCATACGTTTTGGGCTGGATCTGGATGAAATTCAGGAGATAACAGGGATCGATCCCTGGTTCCTCGTACAGATTGAAGATATCGTCAAACGCGAGGAGCAGGTGAGTCAGATGAATCTGGCAGATCTTGATACAAAGCAGATGATGGCATTGAAACGACGGGGCTTTTCGGACTCACGACTCGCGACGGTAATAGGTTGTAGCGAAGGAGAGATGCGCCAACATAGACTGGATCTCGGGGTTAAACCCGTCTACAGAAGAGTCGATACCTGTGCTGCTGAGTTTGAATCCTCGACAGCCTATATGTATTCAACCTATGAAGATGAATGTGAAGCGCGACCTACAGATCGAGACAAAATAATTGTTCTTGGTGGCGGTCCAAACCGGATTGGTCAGGGAATCGAATTCGACTATTGCTGTGTCCATGCAGCCATTGCCATGCGTGAGGATGGCTATGAAACCATCATGATCAACTGTAACCCTGAAACTGTATCGACTGACTACGACACATCAGACCGACTCTATTTTGAGCCACTGACATTTGAAGATGTGCTGGCCATCGTTGAACTTGAAAAACCCAAAGGCGTTATTGTGCAGTTTGGAGGACAAACACCCCTCAAACTTGCTAATGCTCTTGAAGATGCTGGTGTGCCGATTATTGGCACGACGCCTGACGCGATAGACCGTGCAGAAGACAGGGAGCGATTCCAGCAGATGCTTGAAAAACTGGACATCCGGCAGCCTCCCAACAAAACGGTCAAGAACGCTGAAGATGGGGCTATTGCTGCGGAAAAGATTGGTTTCCCGTTGGTGGTCAGGCCCTCTTACGTGCTGGGAGGTCGGGCGATGGAAATCGTCTACAACCAGGCGGAATTAAAGACTTATATGCATGAGGCTGTGCAGGTATCCGATGAGTCACCCGTTTTGTTAGATCGCTACCTTGATCAGGCAATCGAGGTGGATGTGGACGCCGTCAGCGACGGAACGGATGTTGTTATCGGTGCCATTATGCAGCACATTGAACAGGCGGGCGTGCACTCTGGGGATTCCGCATGCTCCCTCCCGCCCTATAGCCTCGATCAGGAGACACTGGATGTCATTCGAGATCAAGTAAAAGCCATGGCGTTGGAACTGGGTGTGGTCGGCCTGATGAATGTTCAGCTAGCGGTACAAAATGGGGTTATTTATGTACTGGAGGTCAACCCACGGGCATCCAGAACGGTTCCCTTCGTTTCAAAATGTATTGGCAGGTCGTTGGCGAGTGTGGCTGCGCGCTGTATGGCGGGGGTCTCGCTAGTAGATCAGGGAATAACGCGGGAAATTGTACCTGATTATTACTGTGTCAAAGAAGCTGTCTTCCCATTTGCCAAGTTTCCTGGCGTTGACCCAATTCTAGGTCCTGAAATGAAATCGACGGGAGAAGTGATGGGTGTTGGTGAGACTTTCGCAGAGGCATATGGAAAAGCGCAGATTGCAGCAGACGACAAGATTCCGACATCTGGTAAGGTATTTCTCAGCGTTCGAGATGCCGATAAGGATCAGCTCCCCGAAATCGCCAGGGACCTTATTGAACTGGGTTTTGATATTGTTGCAACCCGGGGCAGTGCCCAGGTTATCAGCGATGCTGGAATGGAAGTAGAGATTGTCAATAAAGTCCAGGAAGGCAGGCCAGATGTGACGGATTTACTGAAGAACCGGGAAGTGGATTTTATTATCAATACAACCGAAGGCAAACAGGCCATCGCTGACTCCTTTATGATCCGTCGAAACGCATTGCAGCAAAAGGTCTGCTACACAACGACCATGGCAGGCGGTAGAGCGAGTATTGCTGCACTGAAACATGGTGAAGACAGCGAAGTTTATCGTCTGCAGGATCTTCTCAAGAGAGATTCTATTAGCGTTTAGCGTCGGTTTTACTGGATTATTATTCCATTCTTTTAGACACTTAATTGTAAGCACTGAATCATTCGATTCTAAAGCAACAGGGACTAACGAGGACAACATGCAAAAGATCCCAATGACCGCCAGTGGTGCACAAGCCCTGCGCGAAGAAGTGACCCGTCTCAAGTCAGTTGAAAGGCCAAGAATCGTTCAGGCAATCTCTGAGGCGCTTGCGCAGGGCGACTTGCGTGAAAATGCAGAATATCAGTATGCCAAGGAGGAACAGGGTTTCATCGAAGGTCGGATTATAGAAATTGATAACAAGCTCTCTGCGGCTCAGGTCATTGATGTGACTGCTATTCCTCCGAATGGTAAGGTTATTTTTGGCACGACGGTCAAATTGCTGAATTTGGACAATGATGAAGAGTCTGTGTACAAAATCGTCGGCGATGATGAGGCGGATATCAAGGTGAATAAAATATCAGTATATTCACCCGTCGCCAGAGCCCTTGTTGGGAAAGGGATTGACGATGTTGTTGTTGTGTCTACGCCCAATGGTGATGTTGAATATGAGATCTGCTCGATTGAGCACATCTAGGAG
>CAZAZB010000437.1:0-3458 GCA_964489485.1 uncultured Pseudomonadales bacterium
ACCCCTGCGAGTGCATTGCTAAATGACAAAGGAGAAAGAAAATGATTGGATACATCACACTGGGCACAAACGATCTGGAAGGCGCCGGCGCTTTCTACGACACGCTGCTAGCCGAGATTGGCGCAAAAAGAGTCATGACAGATGAACGTATGTTGGGTTGGGGAACTGAACCTGGTAAGACCATGTTTTCGGTCATCACGCCATTCGATGAAGAAGAAGCGACTGTCGGCAATGGCGTCATGATTGCCTTTAATGTGGAGACCCCGGCGGCAGTCGAAAAAGTCTATCAAAAAGCAATGGACATGGGCTGCGTCGATGAAGGGCACCCCCACGATCGCGGCTCAAGTATGGGCTTTTATGGCGGCTATTTTCGGGATCTGGATGGAAACAAATTGGTTGTCTATTCTCTGGGCTATACGCCCGACTAACCCAAAATTCGGGCGGGGTAGTTGCAATCGGAACCAAAAACCATATAAATTGTAGGTAATTAGACATCAGCTTAAACGAGCAGGCAGAGAAAATGAGTGAAGCCCTAGCAGTGGAACAAATAGACATTCCAGACCCCTATTCAATTCCCCTTGACGAACTGACGGTGGTGAACGCCGATCTCTTTCAGGCGGACGCTCACTGGAAGTACTTTGAGCGCCTGAGAAAGGAAGATCCTGTTCATCTGAATGAGGACGATGAATACGGCAGGCATTGGTCTGTTACAAAATTCAATGACATCATGGCGGTGGACAAGAACAACGAGGTGTTTTCCTCTGATGGGGGCATTACCCTGGGTCTACCGGCGAGTCGCTTACACGAGAGGTCCGAATTCAAGACCAGCAGTTTTATCGGCATGGACCCACCCAAACATGATGAGCAGCGCGCCACTGTCTCCCCGGTGGTTGCACCGACAAATCTTGCGTTGATGGAAAACACGATCCGCGAGCGAGTCTGCAATATCTTGGATTCTCTGCCGCAAGATGAAGAATTTGACTGGGTTGATCTGGTTTCGATAGAACTGACAACACAGATGCTGGCAACGCTATTTGATTTCCCATTTGAAGACCGGCGGATGCTTACCCATTGGTCCGATACCGCGACCGGCGGCATCGAGAGCGGTATGGATTACAAAGAAAGGCAGGCAGAACTGCTGAAATGCCTGGAGTACTTCACTCGTCTGTGGAACGAAAGGGTCAACGCGCCACCTAAAACTGACCTGATTTCCATGCTGGCTCATGGTGAAAGTACACGTAATATGAAGCCAATGGATTTTCTGGGTAATTTACTGCTTCTTATTATTGGCGGTAATGACACAACACGTAATTCCATCAGCGGCGGTCTGCTGGCACTGAACCAGAACCCGGATCAGTACCAGAAGCTAAGAGAGAACCCTGCACTCATTCCGAAACTGGTGCCCGAGATTATTCGCTGGCAAACACCACTAGCATATATGAGCCGAACCGCAACTTGCGATACTGAACTCGGCGGCAAACAGATTAAAGAAGGCGACAGGGTGTTGATGTGGTATGTCTCCGGCAACCGGGATGAAGAGGTTATTGATCGACCCAATGAGTTCATCATCGACCGAAAAAATCCAAGACACCATCTATCCTTTGGTTTCGGCATTCATCGATGTATGGGCAATCGCCTCGCCGAGATGCAACTACGCATTGTCTGGGAGGAAATTCTGAAACGATATGAGAGGGTAGAAGTGGTTGGTGAACCCGAGAGAACGCGGTCTATTTTTGTGAAGGGTTATACCAGCATGCCTGTTCGCCTGCACATGAAGCACTAGTCGCCTGCTAGTTTAGAATTTTCTTAAAATCGACAGTTCGCAGTTTTTGGAAAATACGATTGATCCATGTGATCGCGATTTCATGGCCGCGATCTTCACCAAGATCCAGCATGTCCTGATATTCGGCCGGTATGACACGTAGTAACAGTACGAGCAATCCGGCCTCGTATTCCCAGCGCAGATCCTCGGCTGATATGTCTATGCCCTTTCCTGACATCTGCTGACGATAGAATTCTAACAAATCCGCAATCTCATTGCGCGATTCCGATTCTGCCTTGTCATCATTTTTTAACGACGCACTCAGAAAGTAGGCGAGTTCGATGCCCACTGGCCCAGAGAAGAAGGTCTGCCAATCCAGAAGTACCACTTCATCCGCCGCATCATCAAAAAACAGATTATCCAGACGAAAATCCCCATGGAGAAAACTGCGGGGACGTTTGGCGACTTCTTGCATGAGTTCTATGCCATTGTTGTCAAGCCACGAAATCAAATCCAGATCACGGTTGCTCAAAGATTCTTCATTTTGCTCCCTGTATCCGGGCAGCGCTCGCCTGAACACTACCTGGCTCAGGTTGATCATCAACTCAAATGGAACAATGGCCGCGTTACTTTCCAGTTCAGGGCTATTCCAGAATCGCGCATGGAGATTTGCCATGGTAGCCAGTACCGTTTGCGCATCTGCAAGGGAACAACCAGCGACCTGGTCACCACTGCGAAGGTGCCCGACATTCTCTAACAAAAGCACAAACCCCAACTCTTTTCGACTACCCAGCCAATTGGCTAGCCGCAACAGTGTCCACATCATCCAGAGGGGTAGCTTGTTGATAAAACGAATGGCTGCGAGCGCCTTTTCAGGATCGTTGGATATCTCCATCTGACTATAAAAATGTGTTGGCGTCTGAATACCAATACGAGACTGCAAACCAGTATAGAACTGTATTTCCCTTTCATAGATACCCATGCTCTGCCCCACATGGCGGTTATTGCTGGACGTCGGAATCTTGAGAATTACCGATGCCGGTGCAGATTCTCCCGACCTTGAATATTCGAGAGTCAACAGCACAACTTCGCCCATGAAGCCAACGCCCTGGCCCACAACCTTCGACCTAAATCCAGTGACTGTTCCTGTATTGAGCAAACCACCTTTGCGTAACGCAGCCGTTAGCCAGTCGCTTGTCACATCATCGAGGCAGAGCGGGATCTTCAGGGTCATGTTGTGTTCAACTCACAAATTTAGTTCGTTAGAATTACCTTACCAACGACCTTGCGATCCACCAGCAACTGGTAGGCTTCAACCACATCATCCATGCCCATGACATGTGAAATGAACGGCTTGATTCGACCTGTGCCCAACCAGTCCATCAGCACACTGATGTTTTTTGCCGCAAGGTCGGGACGATATTTCTGCAAACCACCAATGGTGTAGCCAATCACCGAAGCATCTTTCACCAGTAGATGATTGGTCTTGGCGAGTGCCGGTCGGCCGGCTGTAAAACCAACCACCAGGATTCGACCAAAGGGTGCAATGCACCGTACCGATTCATCAAATACATCACCGCCGACGGGATCGTAGATGACATCAGCACCGAGGCCATTGGTAAGGTCCTTGACCTGTTCCCGAAAGCCATCGCTATAGTTGATCACATGATCTGCACCCATCTTTGTAACAACAGCC
>CAZAZB010000438.1:0-3417 GCA_964489485.1 uncultured Pseudomonadales bacterium
CTTGTTTCGAAAAAATGCGCTCATAACTTTCTCCTGAAAGCCAGTCAGCGTCACTTGTAGTGAATTTGACCTAAATTGATTTTTTATGTCCTGATATCACCTTTTGTGGAAGTGAATTTCTTGTTATTTTTTCTCGCTTTCCTATTCTCATTCATTTTATAAAACAATCACTTCCCGAATACACAGGCAGGAGACCCTAGTATGCCAAAAATCACCTACATCCAGTTCGACGGAACAGAAAACACACTGGACGCCGAAGTCGGTAGTACCGTGATGAACACCGCATTGGACAATCTTATTCCAGGCATCGATGCCGACTGTGGCGGAGAATGTTCCTGCGCAACATGTCATGTATTGATAAAAGAAGACTGGATGGAGAAGGTTGGCCAGCCTAGCGATGCCGAGGAGTCGATGCTGGATCTCAATCCTGACCGTGCCACTAACTCGCGTTTATCCTGCCAGATTGAAGTGACTGAAGATTTGGACGGATTGGTCGTTAACCTACCCGAGTTTCAATACTAGTACGTCTGGTACATCGAATTCACCCTGAAAACGCCTTAAGAGGTCAAGTATGAGCGAAGCGACAAGCAACGACGAAATACCAACACCACCCTCTGCCCCACTCACTGCAGATGATATTGTCGATCCCTATTCGATTCCTCTGGATAGTAAATTTAATGTTGCGCAGGATGTCCTGTTCGAACATGACGCTCAGTGGGGTTATTTTGAACGGCTGCGAAACGAAGCACCGGTTCACTATTGTGACGAGAGCGAACACGGTCCTTATTGGTCTGTCACCAAGTTTAAAGACATTATGCACGTGGATACAAACCACGATATATTTTCATCCGAAGGTGGCATTGTCATCGCCGATCAAGATGAAGATTTTACGCTTCCAATGTTCATCGCCATGGACCCACCTGTTCATGACGATCAACGACGCGTTGTTAGTCCCGTTGTTCAGCCCATTAATCTTGCCAAGCTTGAGGGCACCATCCGCGAGCGCGCATCTGGCTTGCTGGACGACCTTCCCATTGGCGAGGAAATCGATTGGGTCGATAGGATTTCCATTGAACTAACAACACAAATGCTTGCCACCCTGTTTGATTTCCCTTTCGAAGACAGACGAAAACTCACTCGCTGGTCTGATGTGGCGACTGCTGGTGAAGATATGGGCATTGTTGAATCTGAGGAACAAAGGCGCGAAGAGCTTTTTGAATGTCTCACTACTTTTACAGAAATATTCAAAGAGCGCCAGATCAACCCTGGCAATAACGATCTAATTACCATGCTTGCTCATGGAGAAGCCACAAAGGACATGGCAGATCGGCCGATGGAATTTTTAGGCAACCTGATCCTGCTAATTGTTGGTGGCAATGATACTACTCGAAATTCAATTACCGGTGGTGTGCTGGCGTTGAATCAGAATCCAGCAGAGTATGACAAATTACGAAACAATCACGCACTCATCAGTTCAATGGTGCCAGAGATTATTCGTTGGCAAACACCACTCGCACACATGCGTAGACGAGCCTTGGTTGATACGGAGCTAAATGGTCAGAAGATCAAGGCGGGCGACAAGGTTGTCATGTGGTATGTATCTGGAAACCGTGATGAAGAAGCCATCGAGAATGCCGATAAGTTTATCATTGACCGGGCAAAACCCCGGCAACATCTTTCTTTCGGATTTGGTATCCATCGCTGTATGGGCAACCGACTCGCAGAAATGCAGTTAAGAATCGTCTGGGAAGAAATTTTGAAGCGATATGATTTTGTTGAAGTCGTGGGCGAGCCTGAAAGAATACGGTCAGCTTTTGTAAAGGGTTATTCCAAACTGCCGGTTGTGCTTCACGGTAAAAAATAGACCCCGCCGCCATTTGCTCTCTACAATCTACCAGGGCTTGATCAGTAACGCAGGCGTACTTGCACAATACGCCTGATATTCCGGATCACCACCCCATTTTTTAGCTGCTCTGGCTTCCAGCATTCGTACACCACTGACCTGCGTTAGAAGTAGGTACACAAAGACCGGTGAAATCAGTGTGGAATATTGCATGCCGGTTAAAACGGGCAAGGCGATGAGCGCAATACCCGCCCAGAGTAGAATTTCACCAAAATAATTAGGATGTCGGGACCAGGACCAGAGCCCTGACTGAATAAATTTTCCTGCATTTGAAGAATTCGCCCTGAACTGTCTTTTCTGTCGATCCGCGACCACTTCTATTGAAAAACCAACCATCCAGAAAATGGTGCCAAACGCAGCAAATATCCCCAGCGGCTGGCTGTTATTTGATGTCATGGCGGCCAGACCTGCAGCGAATGTGATAAACACCCAGAGCCCCTGCATGGTCCAGGTCATTAGAAATTTCAAAAAATCGGGTTTGATATCGTCGAAACGTCCGTCGTGTCCATCCATTTGGATCCGCCTAAACAGAAAAGAACCCAGCCGCAGTGCCCAGATTAGAACGAGAGAGCCAATCAATATCGTCCTCAGATCTTCGCCGCCACGCAAAAACATGACCAGTAACGCCAGGGTGATGTAGGTCAGGCTGCCAACCAGATCAAAAAAATGTTCTGTTTTAAGCAAGAACGCGGGCACAAAACAGCACCACTGAATCACAAACGCAGCAAGTCCACAGAGCAGGAAAAGCGGGTAACCCATCAGGGTTACTCCATTTTGGCTACCAGCATAAGCGACTGCAGTCGCCACAATGACAGAAGCCACCAAGACAGCAAGGGAGATCAGGGGAGTTTTCATGGCACCTCAGAATTGTTGCTTCACCGAGCAAGTTTTTGCTGATACTACATGAATTTCTGTCCAAAATTGAGCAGAAACCCACCAGTAATGGGTTTCCCGTCACCACTTGTACTAAAAATTCTGCCAATTGTCGCTTTACATTGGTGGAAATTACGATACACTCCACTCGCTGGTAAAGATTACAGCGGCTATTTATGTCCGTGCAATTTCGATAAAGCTTCTTATATCTTGTCTGTTCGTAAGTACTTCCCGCATCTTTCAGCATTAAATGGGTCAACGATTTCGTTGGCTTGTAATTTTTGACACTCTCAGGAGAGATGACTTATGGCTACAGAAACTGGCCGAGTAAAATGGTTCGATGACAAGAAAGGATTCGGATTTATAGAACGACAAGAAGGCAAGGACGTTTTTGTTCACTTTCGAGCAATAAACACACCAGGCTTTAAAACTTTAAACGACGGCCAAGAAGTCGAGTTTGAAGTAGAACAGGGTGACAAAGGACTACAAGCGGTAAACGTTTCCGTTTTATAGGTCCTTGTTTTATAGGTCCTTGTTTTATAGGTCCTTGTTCTTTAAGTTCTGTCCCGATAGAACACTCTTGCTGTAACAGATAGAGTGTTCTTCTTATTAGAGCCGTCTTTTATTAGAACAGTCTTTTA
>CAZAZB010000439.1:0-3409 GCA_964489485.1 uncultured Pseudomonadales bacterium
AATCGCCACCTTGTCCTTGAATTTCGATGTGAATGATTTGCGTTTCATAACTTCCCCTTGATTCAGTGGTTTCTATTCTAACTCACTGTCTCGATTTCGGGGTCCACTATAATTGAGCTAGCTCAACATCGAATAAGAGGACATAAGGGAAAGCAAGATAAGGTTTTTAAGCCTCTTCAGCAAAATCTGTGGGTCATTTCCGGCTCCAGTAATGCACCCATCGTAGGAAACAAAGCTATTTTAAGCGCATCGTAACTCCTGTACCCATAGGCTCTTCTGGTGACCAAATTTATTCGTCGATTTAAGCCCTCAACCGTACCCGATGAATACGCTTTTTTAACAATTGGGGTCTAACAATTGGGGTCAGTGCGAAATTTACAAAGTACACTCGAACGGTGATGTTCCCCATGAAGAAGCATAGCCGTTAGTAGAATTGGACTGCGAAATCGGGAAAGTGTACCGGAATCGTACAAGAGTACACTGTCCCTCGATAGCCTTCACTTGTTACAATGGTATCAATCTGAAATTGACGCAAGCGGGCGCTAATTGGTAGTCAAAGGTTCTCCGAATATTATGGAGTACTGGGTTCTGTGAAACATTCACATTAGAGCATAGTCGGCATCGTACCAACCACCAATAAACTCATATTCTCCAGAGGTCGCTGACCATGAACACACGAAAAAGAATGTTTTCCCTGATAGCCATCGTTTCTCTGATCGCTGCATGTGCCAAGGATCCGGGTGATTCAGTGTCACCGGCTTCACCTGCAGATTCAGGTTATAACCCTGTTACCGCTGAGAATTACGTTCAAGCTGAAACCGATTGGAACTTCGCTCTACAACAGGAAAACGCCCCAATAAATACCTGGATCCATAATGATCGGGTTACCGAGGAAAACCAGACGATTATCCGTTCGAATGCAGATGTCATGTACTCTCTGGCACTCGTTGACGTCTCTAAAGGCGCAACCTTATCTATTCCGGCGCGGCCGAGCGGTGCGCTGCAACTGATCCATTACATGGATGAGAATCACCTCACGCACGGCGTCATCTACGCTGGAGAGTCGGTCACTCTTACCCCGGAAGATCTAACGAGTGGTGATTACATTTATATTTTGGCGCGCACTCAGATAACTGAAGACATGGAAGAGTCTAAGGCAGCTCAACAATCCATGGTGATTGATGCCAAGTCGGCCAGGCCGTACGTAGCGAAAGGCTTCGATCCAGATGAGGTAATTGCTTTTCGTGAAGAGCTGATTAAGGACGTGATTAGCGGTGCAGTGGCAGTTGACCCGGCTAAATCAGTTGGTGCCACGTTGGATGATGTTGAGTACCAATCCTACTACCATGCTGCAGCTATGGGTTGGGGCTTATTGCCACCTCAACATGCACAGTACACAGCGTTCGTAAATGGACAGGGTTCTGACGCGGAATGCCAGACGATCACATTTCCCAAGCCTAATCTCGACTTCGAGAATGGCGGGTTCTTTTCTCTGACAACCTATAACGCGGAATCCTGGATTGAGGGTGATAATTTCTATATCGGTTACAAGCGAATGAAAGAGAATGACGATGGTTCAATGACCATCGACTTTAACTGCAATACACCGCATTCGGTCACGGTGGGTGAAGGCTGGAACGGATCGTTCCGCTTGTATAAGCCGCTTGATGTCCAGGAGACTATCGATGCCGTTAATTACCTGATGACAATCGAGATTAAATCCAAGTAAGGCTTTGAATTATTGGGGTCAGATTTATTTAAATTATTGGGATCAATAAATAAATCTGACCCCATTTCATAAATAAATCTGACCCCATTTCTCTGATGGCGTTAATACGAGGTGATCCTGTCAACAACAGACCGCCAAACATTTATCAGTTGGCGCTATTATGAAAGTTAACGGGACAGCAGTGTTCTCATGTATTAAAAACACGCTACCCCTCGTTCCCACTGCCATATGCAATATCGTAGAAGCCTTTGCAACAATTCTTGTTGGATTTAACTATCTCGAAAGCGAGTTCCTCAGCTCGCTGAAAGTCAGCGGATGAGAGCATACTTCCCTTGCTTGCAAGATCGCTGCCGATAATATTCGCGTTTCTTTGAAATTGTTCAGGATACTGTGTTGCGTTCCAGGTTGCCTGAGCGACTAAAAAGTATGCCAAGTAGTAGGCATAGGACAAAACAGGGTCTTTTTTGCGGAGAGACGTTACAGCATGTGTGAGTAAGCTTGAAGTGTGTCCTTCTTCCCACATTTTCTCCAATATTAGTTGCGCACCAGAATCTTGTAGTTCGTCTTTTTGAAGGAAGAGTTTCTGCATCGCGAGTGGATTTCTTCCGTCGGACGCTTTTTCTAACCACTGATCTTTCTCCGCTAGCATGTTTGCATCGACTCCTTCACACACAACATAGTATCGGGACAATTGTTCTTCCCTGTGTCGTACGTATGCCTCCCCTCTCCCGATGCTTTCGTTTCGATTTTTTGACACGGCCTCACTTAGCGTAACACCGGGTTCAACATAGTACTCACAGTCATTTAGCACATCGTGCAGTTCCATCGCTGCGTTTGCATCACCAGCGTCTGCCAAAAACTTTAACCGCGAATAGTGCCCGTCAAGAAAGGGGCCATATCTCGAATAGGTAGGGTTCGGGGGTTTGATATCAGCTAGCGAAATAGACACTTTTTTCCCATTCGGAAACTCAAGAACGATTTCTCTTGAATTCGAATGGGACGGAGGGGGCTTGCGCGGTTGAGAGACTGGCCTACTTTTCATGACCGTCAGCGAATTGCGGTCAGCCGATTCTCGCTCTCCAATCATCGGCACCGCTGTTACTATAGTTGTTGAGGGTGTTGCTCTTTCACTAAAATAGTAGAACTTGATGGCTCCAAGTACTACCCCGGCTGCAATTGCTAGGAGTAAATTCCTAATCACAATTAGGTCAAGCTCCTCCGCTATTGCAATTTATTCCTTCTGTAGCCCATTCTTCCCAAACAATGTTCCCATTTCCCAGTCCTCTAAATCTTCAATTTTGACAAAAAGGTCTACACCGCCACCAGCTCCACCACAATGGAACTCAGTGTGATTAGTAAAGGTTAGACCGGAATCATAATAACCACCACCTGTGGTATGCCACCTCCAGACGACCAGATTTAAGCCGTCAGCAATAGCCGTGCAACATCCTCCAGCGGTCAGCAATTCACAATCGATATCTGCTGTGTAAGTTGACAGAACAGCTTCAGGCGCATTTTTTTCATCATTTTTTTAGATCCTTCAATAATCAACAAATCGGAATTTCACATTAGCACCTTTAGCACCTTTAGCACATTTTGCCAACAAAAACAAAGGAATGGGAAAACCCAAATCCCCAGATAGAGTTACCACTGTATTTCGAAGCACTCTAATGGCCCTTT
>CAZAZB010000440.1:0-3397 GCA_964489485.1 uncultured Pseudomonadales bacterium
TTTCTTTCAAGTCTGGCAAGTTGGTCGTTCTGTCGATAACCTTCTCCACGAGATTTAGCATGGTAACGTATCCATTCTATACTTGATTGATACCAATAACTCTTTCCACTGTTATCGAAATGAGAATATAGCAGCAATGAATCGATCCCTGATCTACTTACTTCTATTCCTGTTTCCTGTCGTAACGCTCGGCGCTGCAGCTCAATCAACGTCAAAAGGCGACGTTAATCAAGTTAACTATGAGTCGATCCTTGTAGAATACAACAAACTTGCCAAGGTGCAGCAGGGTGATCTCGAACTGATTTTCAGAATCGCACTAACCGAATACAAGATGGGCAACTATCTAAATGCTCAACGGACTATCAAGAAGTTGTTGAAAGCAGATCCGAGCAATATCGACGCACACTACCTCGCCGGCATTCTTTCCATGTCGCTGGTTCAGGAAGTTAATATCTTCAGAAAACCCGGCCTTGCCAAAGCAGCACTCAATTCATGGCGAAGGGTAGTGCAGCTTGAGCCCGACCACATTCAGGGAAATTACGCCGTATTCAGCTACTATGTTGAGGCGCCCTCTATCGTGGGCGGTGACTTCGAGAAGGCAAGAAAAATACTCAAGCATCTTGAAGTGATCAGCCCACCCTATGCGGAACTGGCAAAGGGCTTGCTTAACAACAAAGAAAAACAATACAAGGCAGCAGAGGCGCACTACCTCAACGCAACAAAAGCAATTACTGATCGCGCTTCGCCCTTCTTCGCCATTTCCATGTTTTACTTCCAACGAGAGGAATTTCATAAGGCATTAGAAGCGCTACAACAGTACCAGAAAGCTGACAAGATCTGGCACGATCCAGGTCCTGCCAGAACCTACTATGCCATTGGCAGCGTTTACGCAGAGATTGACGAGACACATCTCGCGAAGTCCAATTTCGAAAAGGCGCTCCTGGCCTATCCCAACAAGCGCCTTAAAGGGCTAGTGGGTGATGCCCTGAAGAAACTGTATTAACCGCTACTCAACAAAGAGACCAACAAAATCCAGATCATAAGCGCTTTCAGGATTAGCCCGGATACGCTCATCGAGCAGATGAGCATCTTCACCGACGAGAATCCGCCACTTATTTGCCCGCACACCATCCAGAATAATCGTTGCTGCCTGGCGTGAAGTGACGGGCGCATCGTCTCTAAACTGAATCCCTCGCGCATGTATCGCCTGCTTAATTTGCTCATCGCTCAGGTTCATCATCGCTTCTGCCATAGGTCCGCCGTTATTCATCATCCTTTCACGCGCGGCTCTCACCTCATCCTCACTCATATCGAGTGGTGCGGTTTTACCCAGCACTTTTCCGGAATTAATGGCAATGGAAGTCCCGATATGGCCAGGCATAACGACCGACACATTGACATGGGGCGCGTTGATTCTGAGATCATTGATCAGGGCTTCAGAAAAGCCTTTAACTGCAAATTTTGCAGCACTATATGCCGTATGGGGAACAGAAGGACCGAGGGATGCCCAGAATCCATTGACGCTACTGGTATTAATAATATGACCTTCATCACTGGCGACAATCATCGGCATAAAGGCGCGGCAACTCCAATAGACACCATTCCAACAAACACCAAAAGTCTTCTCCCAATCCTCCCGGTCATCCGCCAGAAAACTTCCACCGCCTCCAATACCGGCGTTGTTAAACAGCAGATTAAGGACATTTCCATGGGCGGTCTCCACTTCATCACGAAATCGCAAAATGTCCTGTTCAACCGAGACATCGCAAATGTGGGTCGTTACTCTGGTTCCCGTCGGTGCACCCGATTCACAAAGAGCGCTGCTCTCATCAAGGTTTTCACGGGACAGGTCACACATGGCAACATGGCAGCCTTCCTTGCTTAGCTGTATCGCCAGATCACGGCCCATACCCGACCCACCACCTGTGACAACAGCAACCCTTCCTTCGAAATTCTTCATCACCTACACTCCACGTTAAAACAGATTCTTTGCCGGGCTCAATTCAGGTCAACATGATCTCAGTGCTTGTCTATCGGGAATGATAAGAAAAGTATTCATCCCAGCGTTTATCCAATTGAGTACAAGCGGCATCAATTGAAATAGCACGAAGTGCATCACCATCCCTGTGTACCAACCCAACATTGACCAGTTTGTCCAGGGCATCCTGTTCTTCAAAATCTACCTCTGACTCCCACCGCGTGGAGAACCAGGTTTCCACCCGTTTATCGAGCTCTTCAACACTGGTTATATCAGGATTGGTCAATAGAAAGTAATAGGCAAGGAATGCCTCTTTACATTCCTCTTCTTCTGCATCATCAATGAGTCGATAGAAAACACCAGCATTATTATCGAGACTCTTAAAATAGAGACTTTCTGTCAGGGTTTGCATAAAAGTAAGCTTACGGTTCTTGAAGTTTACGAATTGCTTCCATATGTAACTTCCAAGGCCTGCCATGCCGGCGACAAGCGCCAAAAGCGTAGACTTGTCGAGGTCAACCGGCTCAGATGACACTCCAAACCAGAACCCGAGCATCGCACCCAACAAGAGTAATGAGGTCCCAATTTTAGTCGTCAGCACGGCGCCACCGCCAAGCAGCGCTGGTATACCGATCATCATCTTATCTATCGTTCTCATGCCAAGTCGCGTGTTCGGAAAAAGCATTTCGATGTCTGCCCTGGGCACATTCTGAAACATCTTCAGCATGGTGGCACCGGGTTTCTCTTCATGGCGTTTTGTCGTTACATCGGCTCTCAACTTTATGTAAATCACAACCCGATCGAAATTCGCAAACTCGATCTTCTTGCGCCGGAGTCCGTAGAAGCTTTTTACTTCTTCTATCCTGAAGCTTTCGCCTCGACTGTAGATGAGTAACTCTTCAAAATCATCGAAGTCTACGTGTAGTTTTAACTTGAACAGCGATGCCTCATTCAACGCCTGCTGAATGTCTTCCTCTGAAAGACGTTCATAGTTTGCCTTGTTCAGCAGTTCGTTCAGTGAACCGACAAAATCACCTTCTTCGCCAGTCGTATAAACACCCACCTTGCGCGTATCTCTGTCAGGGTTGAGCGGGGCATAGCTGTCTTTGAGAACTTCCAGTTTCTGGTGAAATTCAAAGTGAAAGACACTTTGTAATAGATGGCACATCTCCCGAAACTTGATCTGGTCCGGGCCAGAAAGACCGCCACTGGCAATACACATCTCGACAATATCCCGCTTTCGAAAGGGAATAAATCGCAGGCGTGGTCGGATTCGAGTTTGGTGACGAAGACTCATGATTCGAAGATTATTTCAGTTAGACGTGGAACAGGCAAATCGGGGGTTACCAGGATGCGGATATGTCACTCTAACACCACTCTAACGCCACCTTGTTTCATCATAAAATGGCGTTCGGCAAA
>CAZAZB010000441.1:0-3391 GCA_964489485.1 uncultured Pseudomonadales bacterium
CGTGTTGAATGCAGACAGCCAGTAGTTCCTCAGCTTCCATTGTAAAGGGATTTCCTTCCCGATTAATTGCCTCAAGCAAAATTTTCCGGCTGCGGGTGACGGGTTCGTAATACCCAGGTACTGACAGGCATCCTTCTGATGATTCAATCTCTCCTTGCCATTCCTGGATTGACGGATTGATGAGAATCAGGGGTGAATCCTTATTCTCTGAGGTATCCAATACGACCATGCGCTGATGGCAGTTGACCTGGGTCGCTGCCAGCCCAATACCGGGCGCTTCGTACATGGCGACGAGCATTCTGTCTGCCAACGCGATAAGTTTTCCATCGACCTCTTTGACTCGCTTTGCGGTCGTGCGCAGACGTGGGTCCGGAAATTCGAGAATCGTTAAGGGCGTCATATTGTTTAGACGAATACCTCTAGTAATAGAGCAACTTGTGCTGCTAAGATTATGATGATACAGAATATTCAGCCTGGAATTGTATCGTGATTTTGGGCTGATGTTTAAATAACAATAACTAATTAGTGTACTATTTTTGAAGACGGGATTCCCCTTATGAAGAAAATTCTTCCGTCCCTGGTATTTGCCATTCTTGCTTTCGTGATTGCGATTCCGTCATTTGCTGCTGAAGTGTTAAAAGAGAACCACCCTGATCGGTATGTCGTCAAGAATGGCGATAGCTTGTGGGGAATTGCGTCCATGTTTTTAAGAGATGCCTGGATGTGGCCGGAGATATGGCACGTTAATCCGGGCATTGAGAATCCACATCTGATTTTCCCGGGAGATGAGATTCTCTTGCGATATGTTGATGGCGAACCGCAATTAACGCTCAGAAGGGGTGATGCAACAGCCAGAGTCAATGCATCTCAAAGCGTGCGTCAGGGCGACAGAAATACAAAACTGGAACCAGAAATACGTATTTCGCCGCTGACGGGTGCCATTCCAGCGATACCCTTCGACAAAATATCCAGCATGTTGCCAACAGGCCGTATTGTTGCTGAAGATACGCTGGATCTGGCCCCGCATATTCTTGCGAGCGTTTCCGAACGCCTGGTCTTCGGTCCAGGAGATAGCTTCTATGCCAGAGGTCTCTGGTCCGACCGAACCACCATCTATGGTGTGTATCGGAAAGGCGACATTTATCAAGATCCAGAGACAAGAGAGATATTGGGTTATGAAGCGAGAGAGCTTGGTTTTGCCAAGGTCATCGCCAAGAATGGTGAAATCCAGACTTTTGAATTAGTAAGCGTCAAAGAAGATATTCGACTGGGAGACCGCTTAATGCCCACAGAAGAGCGACGTGTAGAATCCACATTTTTCCCGAAACCCCCGACAGAGAAGGTTGAAGGGGTGATCATGAATGTGGCTGGAAGCGTTATTCAAGTGGGTAAGACGGACGTTGTGGTCATCAACCGGGGACTCAAGCACGGTCTGGATATTGGAGCGGTGCTGGCAATTCACAAGAATGGAGGGATTGTCCGTGACCGGATTGGTGGAGGTTATGTTGAGCTTCCCTCGGAACGGGCTGGTGTATTACTTGTTGTGCGTGCCTACGAAAAAATGTCCTATGGATTTGTTCTGGAAACCAAGATTCCCCTGCGGGTTGGTGATCTGGTCTTGAACCCCTGATTGTCCCTCTGATGGTCAGGTGAATGGCGTACAGGTTTTCGCGACACTGACCATCGAATGTAAGGCTGTTCCGACGTAGATTGATTCTCCTTGCAAACTCGCTTGAGGAGAAAGCCTGGTGCAATGGGCTTCTGGACAGTCGGACCAATTGACCGAAAGATCTCTTCAGGATCTTTTAACACTTTTCAGATTGCTTGAAGACAGGCCGACAGAGCTCGCTTCACTCTTATCCCGATTTGAATCTCCGGGCAGTATCATTGAACGGGCCATGGGCATTGAACAGGTCCCTGGTCCAGGTGCGCTGGATTTCCCTGCGACGGCGGCCAAAAAAATTCAAAAGAGGTACAACAAAGAGCTGTTGAGGGCTGTAGAGAGTGATCTTCGCTGGTTAGAAGGGAATCAGCACCACATCATCGTTCTGGGGGACTCAATGTACCCATCCCTGTTGGCTGAGATTCCGGACCCTCCGGTTGTACTATTCTGTCGCGGAGATCCTGAAGTCCTGAGTGCATTCAAAATTGCAATTGTGGGCAGCAGAAACCCAACTCGACAAGGCGTGAAAAATGCGACTGGCTTCGCTCAGGAACTGGTACGTAGCGGGATCGCGGTGACCAGCGGACTTGCCCTTGGTATTGATGGTGCGAGCCATCAAGGGGCGCTTGATGCTGGCGGCAAGACCCTCGCGGTTCTTGGATCAGGTTGTGATCTGATCTACCCCCCAAGGCATCGTTACCTGGCGGATAGAATCCAGGAGAATGGCCTCATCGTTTCTGAGTTTCCCCTTGGTAGCCTGGCATTTCCAGGTAATTTCCCGCGGCGCAATCGTGTTGTCACTGGCCTGTCTTTGGGTACTCTGGTCGTGGAAGCTCAGGAAAGAAGTGGTTCACTCATTTCCGCGCGTCTGGCGATGGAGCAAGGTCGCGAAGTGTTTGTTGTTCCCGGATCAATTCATTCCCGCCAGAGTCGCGGTTGTCATAGGCTTATTCGTGATGGAGCAACCCTGGTTGAGAACGCGGAACAGATACTTCAGGAGGTTTCCAGCCTGGTAAACTTCCAGATTCAGAGCCAGCCGCATCAATCAGAAACAGTTTCAGCAGGTGTCGAACTATCGGAACTGAAGAAGGCACTTCTGCACAGTCTGGAAATTGAACCGACGATTTTGGATGATCTGTGCCGAAAGTTGAACAGGGAAGTGCAGGAGGTGATGTCGAACCTGGTAGAACTTGAAATCGATGGTTTTGTTGTGAGTGATGCCCGGGGATATAGCCTGGTTGACGCTGAACAATCGTATAGATAATTGTGTTGCACAATCCCCTTGAAAAGGATCTTGAAAGGTCCGTTGGACTGGGTTAACGTCCGATACCTTTTATCTGAGTAAGAAAAATGTCAAAGGTTTTTGTTGCTGTACTGATGGGATCGGATTCAGACCTTCCAATTATGGCATCTTGTATCAAAATTTTGAAGAAACTGGCTATCGAACATGAAGTGCGTATTACATCGGCACATCGGACGCCAGAGGACACTCGGGATTATGTTCTAGATGCAGAGAAACGAGGTTGTGCAGTGTTTATCGCCGCTGCCGGGATGGCAGCACACCTCGCTGGTGCAGTAGCCGCACAAACAGTGCGACCCGTTATCGGTGTTCCAATTGATGCAGGCCCGCTACAGGGGATGGATGCATTGCTGTCGACTGTGCAAATGCCAGTACCGAGGAGATCATCGCGATTTTCGCCGACCTTGGCTATGCCGTCGCCGAGGGGC
>CAZAZB010000442.1:0-3386 GCA_964489485.1 uncultured Pseudomonadales bacterium
AAAAAAGCTTACGCCCAACACCGGGAAGCAATCATCTCAAAAGAGCGTTATATGACAGAGCCACAACCCCTATCGTGGAAAACCAAACTGGGCTGGGCAATTGGTGAGCTCGGTGTTGCCATCTATGTGGGTGGCACCATGTCATTCTTCCTTTTTTATCTGACCGAGGCGCACCATATTTCCCCCGCCTGGGCAGGCGTTGCACTGCTTGTACCGCGAATATGGGACGGTATTACAGACCCGCTAATGGGCGCCATATCAGATAGAACAAAATCACGCCATGGTAGGCGACGACCCTATCTCTTTTTTGGTGCTCTGGCTTATGGCGCCAGCTTTTATCTGGTGCTATCTGTTCCAGACATGGGTTCCGAAAATATGACGTTGATGGCACTACTGGGTGCCTACCTAGTCGCGAGTACTGCGATCACCATTTTCGACGTGCCCTATTCGTCCATGGCAGCAGAGATGACCCAATCTTATAAAGAAAGAACCAGTCTCGCCGGATACAAGATGGTCGCTGCCAGGGTGGGCATTCTATTCGCTGGTGGTCTCGGGCCAATTCTCTATTCATCTAAAGACAACCTGCTGGAAGGCTTTTCTTTTATGGGACTGGTATTCGGTATTGCAATGACAATCAGTGGTCTTGCTGCATTTTTTGCGACAAAAAATGCCCCGCGAATGGAATCGGCAGCACACCCGTTTCGTATCAAAGACGAAGTTGCCGCTCTGTGGCGCAACCGTCCTTTCAAAATACTCTTCAGCGCGTTCCTGTTCCAGAACATTGCAATAGGCAGCTCTGCTACCATGTTAGTGTACTTTCTAACCTTCGCCATGTTGATTGATGCATCCTTGATAGGTCCCCTGTTAATGGTCGCAGGTATTACGTCAACGCTGGTAACGCCCATTTGGGTTGCCATCGCAAAAAGATTGGGCAAGCGCGAAACTTATCTACTAGGTCTTTCCATTGCCATTGTCATGGCATTACCGGCTCTGTTCTTGCCTGCGGAATACTACTTCCTGATGTTCGCCATCTACTTCTTCACAGGAATCGGCGATGCGGTAAACCAGTTAATGCCTACATCCATGATCCCCGACACTGTCGAGGCTGATGAGGTCAAAACAGGGGAGCGACGGGAAGGCACCATCTTCGGCGCCATGGCATTCTGTCGAAAGCTCGGCATGGCCTTCGGTGCCTTTTTTGCGAGTTGGATACTACAGGCAGCCGGTTTTGTCGGTGGTGGCATCACACCGGAAATGCAGGTCGAATCAGGCGTCTTTGGTATCCGGATTGCCTATACATTGTTGCCGTCTTTGTTATGGATTGGTGCGCTTTTAACGATTCGCCAGTATTCTTTAGGCGAAGCACAGTTCGATAAAATAAAAGAGGAGATCAATCAACAGCAGAAGTAACCATCAGACTGTTGCGCCTGCGACCTCTGTCTCTTTCGCTTTGACATACAGATAATATGGCAATGCACAGGACAAGCCGATCGTCAGATTCAACAGAATGTAGATCCAAATACCCGTTTCCTTCTTACTGATTAGATAGATCCAGAAAACGGCAGAGGTGATCAGCAAGTCTGCAGCAAAACCACCGGCTGCACCGTTGGCGAATACACCCATTAGAAATGTTGACAAGGCAACACCTTCCGCCAGGAAGAAGTTGATGAAGAACACATAGGGAATGACTGCACCTGCAATGGCGGCAAGAAGATAGATATTTTTCACATTGATGTCCTCACTCTGACAACGACTGGGTAGAAATGAACATTAGTACCTGGGACACCGTAAAACAATTGCCTCTGGAACATTATTGTTGACTCACAGAATTTGATACCGGCTCAGCGTCTTTAGCTGGGCCAGGACCTGGATTTTTTACATCTGTTTCATATTCGAACTCTTCCAATCTTTGATCTGCCACAACTCGATAGTATCCAAGATGTGGGTACAAGAAGTGGGTACAACCCGTGCGATACCCGCAATCCCACCTTTCATCGGGTAGGTGCGACCGACCGCATTGATAGTCGCGCTATTTTTACATGTGGCATAATAATCACTGTAAGATTCTGTATTCGGTTTTTTGTTTCCCATGTAGGTAGTACTAAAGTATGAGCAGCCCGACCACCCTTTATACACAAGAAAAGTCTACAAAAAAGAATTCCACACAAGACAATTCCGCCTCGGAGTCTGACTTAACGCAGGTGCAGATTCGGCGCCAGCATTCAAGAACCCCGACCGGTGGACAAGTTCTTGGCCAAGTGGTGGAAGCAGATGATGCCACATTGGTTGGATACACATTCCAGTCTACAATCCTCGAGATTTCACCCTGCGGACTGCGCCTGGTCACTGACACAATGATTAAAAACTGCAGGATAGATCTCTGGGTCGAAATAGAAGGGTACACAAAGAAATTATTTCTAACGACAGATGTCAGGTGGGTTAGCCTGGAAGAATCCGGGCAATATCAAGTGGGTGTGGAAATCACCGACAACCCGCTAGCCGACATGACTGAATGGTGTGAATTCCAGCGCAAAGAGTGGTTTCTTCACAAGAATGAACAGGCTGAGTGATTCTTTGCTTCGCCAACATCTCCTCACATCTCTTCATCTGCAATCTCACGATAAATCTTCGCCAACATTTCTGCGGCTGGTGACTGCACTCGCCTGACCTTGGTCGCGATGCAGCTCTCCATGGTCGTTGGCCAATTTTCCAGGTTGAGTGCAACAATGTCGCCGGAATCCAATTCATCCTGTACATCTGCACGCATCGCCGCCATCAATGCCATGTCATTACGGATCATCTGTTTACAGATAGCGATGCTATCGGTTTCCAGAATCATCGGTCCTGTCACTGTCATGCGATCCTTAAACTGTTCAACCTGTTCTTGTGCCCAACGAATATACCAGTTGGGTGGCACGGGGCTCACAATGGGGTAGTCGACGAGATCCGCCAGCCTTGTCTCTTCAGGTTTTGCCATTTCGTGATGACGGCTACCGAGTATCAGGGGACTGGAAATATCCACTGGTTCAAACTTTAAATCAGGATGTTGACGATCAGGTGGAAAGCCAATATAGATATCAATTTCTTCATCCAACAGCTGGTTGGCAAATATCTCCCAATGACCCGTTCGAACTGTAAATTTCAGATTCGGATGTGCTACCAGCATTCGAGATAGCGCAGGACCCAGTAGGCTAGTGCTGAGAAAAGCATCTACGCCAACGGTCAAATGCCCGATCTCTGTTATGAAGACAGTTCATTATTCAGCACGATCACGGGGGGCACACTGACTGTCATCAATGAGTACAAAACCTATTTCACCGATGTGTTTCCACGCACCAGAACCAAGGAAAAGTTGATCGTCATCACCGAAATTATCGTTTTTGCTG
>CAZAZB010000443.1:0-3373 GCA_964489485.1 uncultured Pseudomonadales bacterium
CTGGGTATTCAAAATGGCGCAGTGGCGCTAACCAAAATAGATAGAGTTGAAACCAGCAGGCTTGAGCTGGTGACCGATGAAATTAGTGCCTTGTTATCAAACACGAGCCTGGCGGGAATATCCATCTATCCGGTGTCAAGCATCACCGGAAAGGGCATCGATGACCTAAAAACCACTCTCTGTCTGGTTGCATCAGAGCTAGACTCTCGAACCCCCAGCGGATATTTCAGACTTGCGATCGACCGTTGCTTCGGCATCAAGGGTTCTGGCCTGGTTGTGACGGGTTCCGTTTTCACAGGCGCAATCGACGAAAAGGATGAACTATATCTAGCACCCCAGGGTGAAATTGTTCGTATTAGGAATATTCATACCCAAAACCAGGCGGCAGCCAGCGCGACAGCAGGAGATCGTTGTGCAATCAATATTGCGACCAACAATCTCAAGAGGCAAGATATCAGTCGAGGTAATTGGTTGACCAACAATCCATACCACGAAGCCACGAATCGATTCGATATTTCAATAAAGGTGCTGGCATCAGAAGAAAAAACCCTGCGTCATTGGACACCGGTCCACGTACATACAGCGGCCAATCACGTCATCGGTCGCGCCGCGATTCTCGGTTCTGGAAGTCTTCAACCCGGGGAAACAGGCCTTGCACAAATCGTCATTAGTGAACCGATTAATGTCTGCTTCGGTGATAGAGTGATACTCAGAGATCAGGGAGCGAGCCGGACCATCGCAGGAGGGAAAGTCATCGATGCCTTCTCGCCAAAACGCGGAAGGAATGCACTCGCTCGTAGAGACATATTAGAAAGTCTTGTGAGTCTGAATGCCCAGCAAGCCCTAAGCGTTCTTGTTAGCAGTGCACCACTGGGTTTAGATCAACATCGATGCAGTGCGTCTTTAAATCTTACGCCTCTGGAAATAGAGTCGCTCTTGGGGCTGAGTCAATCGACAGACCCTACTCCGGCACATTCGCCCTCAATCGACGCCGTCCACCTACTCGCAAACACACTCATCACCTCATCTAATCTCGAAGAACTGGAAAGAATAGTCATCGAAGCGTTTGATAAATGGCACAAACAGAATGAAACCGCGAAGGGATTGCCTATTAACCAGGTCAGATTGATGCTGCCTCGAGGCTGCGACATCAGCGAACTCGTTATATCAAGACTCGTTGAGACAGGGGAAATTGTAAAATCTGGCAATCTGTACCAACGCCCGGGAGTAACGGCGCAACTCTCACCACAGGCGCGACGTATCTGGGACGGTGTCGAGCCACTCTTAACAAACAACAAGACTAAACCACCCGTACTGCACGATCTGGCAGCGACCATGGACCTGTCGCCGAAGAGCCTGGAAAAATTACTGGCAGAATGCATCCAATCTGGCTTGCTCCTGCGACCTATCCCAAACCGCTACTTCCTTCCGGCTGGAATAGACGAATTACGCGCGCTTTTACCTAAAGCTGCAAACGGAAAGGATTTCACGGTAAAAGAATTCAGAGATGTTTCTGGCATAGGCCGCAACCTTTGCATAGAAATACTGGAATACTTTGACCGACAGGGAATCACACAGCGAATTGGCGACAAGCGAAAAATAAAATAGGGATCATCCGGGTCAATTTGCCACAGGCGGAATTGTTTACAACAGGAGGAACCATTTACCACAGGAGAAATAATGGCTATCACGAACTTTACGAACAAAGTTGCCGCCATAACCGGTGCAGGATCCGGGATGGGCCGGGCACTGGCAGAAAGCCTGGCTAATCGAGGCTGTCACCTGGCAATATCTGATGTCGATGAAGAAGGTCTTCTAGCAACCGTTGAGAAACTGAACGCCAACACTTCCGTTAAGGTAACGAGCCATGTTGTCAATGTCGCAATAAGACAGCAGGTTGAACAGTTCGCAAAGGACACGGTGGCTGAGCACGGCAAAGTCAATATGATCTTCAATAATGCTGGAGTGTCTCTCACGGACACTGTTGAACACATGGGCTACGAAGATTTTGAATGGCTGATGAACATTAACTTCTGGGGCGTCGTCTACGGCAGCAAAGCATTTCTGCCCTATTTTCATGAAGTAGACGAGGCTCACATTATAAACACCTCCAGTATATTCGGTGTCATTGCGGTACCGAGCCAATCAGCATATAACGCATCTAAATTCGCAGTTCGTGGCTTTACCTACTCCATGCGCCAGGAACATCTGGAGACCAATGTGGGCGTCAGTTGTGTGCAGCCCGGTGGCGTAAAGACCAACATTGTGAAATCTTCTCGCTATGTCTCGCCCGATAATACAGCGCCCACCAAAGAAGAATTTATTACCCGTTTTGAAGAAATGGCGAACCTGACCTCTGAACAGGCTGCAGAACAAATATTACGTGGCGTTCTCGCCAACAAAGCACAAATTCTTGTCGGTCGAGACGCCAAAACAGCGGCTATCATTGAGCGTATTGCACCTGTTGGGTATCAACGTATTTTCTCGAAGGTGTGGGCAGCTGACAACGGTGACAATTCAGAATAAATCAAGCAAACTAGGCGTCAATAGCGCAGGAGAACCTATGATCTTACAACACAGCGACAACAGGTTTTTACTGGTCAGCCTTTTAGGAATCACACTATTGGCTCCGTTTCACAGCATGGCTGTTGAGCGACAAGAGATCATTCGTGAAAATTTTCGCTCCTCCGTTTGTAACATCGCTACCATGAAGGTGAGTTTCAAGATCGATGCGGCTTTTGGTGAGCCTCTGATTACCTCACAAATGCAATGGACCGCCGGGCCCAATACC
This sequence comes from uncultured Pseudomonadales bacterium, assembly GCA_964489485.1. Lineage (GTDB taxonomy): Bacteria > Pseudomonadota > Gammaproteobacteria > Pseudomonadales > Azotimanducaceae. The sequence goes on from CAZAZB010000443.1 coordinate 2,792, forward strand.
AGCAACAATTGTCTTTCCGGAATCACCCACCTCTGGGTACGTGTCAGAACAGAACTTGATACTATTCGCTACATCAAGTTGCGGCCTGAAGTACTTGAAGCAGGGAAAGGTTTTGGAGCTACAGCAACCGAATCGCCTAGTTGGGCATTTCTTTTCTGCAACAGCCCTTCAGATTCTGCGACCTGTGAACCTGTCTCTTCATCAAAGCGCCTTTATGCTTCAAACCTGAAATTTGAAACCCTGGAAGTCATCACCGAAGCTCTCGCAGTATCAACCTTGAACCCAGGTGCATCCACCGATAGCGCGAACAGGCAAGGCGCCACAGAGAAAGAAACAGGCGGGTCAGCATTTTCACTGGAATCCATGCTGGCAGACGCCATTGATGATGCAATAGATCCAAACGCTCCGTCCCGAAAAGAGGCAATAGAGGAGACTGCTGAGGCAGAGGAAAATGCCAAGAAACTCACAATGGTCGAACAACAGAACAGCCTTGAAACCAGAGCCAGGCAAGCGTCACAAAATGTTGTATCACTTATTTCATCCTCACTTTCTCAATACACCTCCCCCCCCCACGATTGTGAA
>CAZAZB010000444.1:0-3373 GCA_964489485.1 uncultured Pseudomonadales bacterium
ATATCAAGAATGCAGGATCACACATTGATTACATTGTCGCAGGCATTGCAACTGAATTGCGCGCGCTGATCAAAAAGATGCACAAGATTGATGTGATGCCAAATCAGATCAGACAACACTTATTGGTTGTGTCGATTATGCGTGATGTGAAAAATCTCAAGTTCGATTCTCAAACAAAGGAACGCATAACCAACTCCAAATCCGAGTTAGACCCATATCTATCCAGCATCGACTATGTTGGTATATCCAAGAAGATCATGCAGTGCCCGGATTTGATCGATCCGATCATTCAGGCAATCTTAGCCAAGAAAGCATTGGCAGAGCGACTGGCACTGGCCCGCAAACAAAAGGGCTTGAAAAAAGTTCGGGTTGCCAAACATATTGAGGCCAATTCAAAAAACATCCGTGAAAAGACCTTGTTTTTGTTGGAGGGCGATTCTGCAATTGGTCCTCTTATCCAAGTGAGAGACTCAGCCATTGTGGGTGGGTATCCTCTTCGTGGGAAGATACCCAATACTCGGAACATGACTCCCCGTAAAATCTTGGAGAACAAAGAACTATCCGAACTCATGGCAATCCTCAATTTACAGTTCGGAGATATTGCACCAAAATTGACATATGGAAAGATTGCCATACTCACCGATGCCGATGTGGATGGATCACACATTCTCTGTTTGCTGGTGAACTTTTTCTCGCATTGGAAAACTCTGTTTGACGAAGGTCGTATCTGTCGCGTGGTGTCCCCGTTGATTATTGCCACGAATCGCAAGCGAACGAAGTTGTTCTATTCGATGGATGCTTTTCAGAAAGCCAAATTAAGCCAAGCATGGGAAGTCAATTATATCAAGGGCCTTGGGAGTTTGCCCATAGATGTCTACCGTACTGTCATTAATGACCCCGTTTTGGTCCCTATTCGTTATGACACCGAGGATTATCTTGAAATGGCCTTTGGTCAATCACCAGAAGGACGTAAAGCATGGTTGACAGCGTAAGCATAAAGACCCTTATCGATACCGACTATCGCGCGTACTCAATGTATACACTGGAGAACCGCGCAATCCCCTCAGCAATTGATGGGCTGAAGCCGGTACAAAGGAAGATATTGTATTGTGCTACGCGCAGACATGCCAAAGGCAAGAAGATCAAAGTTGCGGATTTGGGGTCAATATCCGATCTTGAATACCACCACGGGGAAAAGAGTGCACAGGATGCCGCCGTTGGTATGATTGCACCTTGGCAAAATAACATGTCTTTGTTTGAGGCATATGGCAATTTCGGGTCGCGTCTCGTACAGGCGGCGGCGGCCCCGCGATATATTCACTGTAAAGTTTCTCAAACATTTGATCAATATTTTGCTGATACAGTAGTATGTCCCGTGTCCGAGGACGGCGACCAACCCGAGCCGAAGCACTATCTCCCTCATATCCCTTGGGTACTGGTGAATGGCATTGAAGGGATTGCGGTGGGGTTTGCCGTAAAAATTCTTCCGCGCGCTGTATCAGACCTTAAATCAGCGTGTGTGAGTGTTTTAAATGGTGATGGCATCACAGAAACTATTACACCAACTTTTCCAGCATTTCGCGGGTCAATTATCCAAGGGTCCAGTCCCTTGCATTGGGTCGTTCGCGGCATTGTGCAATCGAAAAATACCACTACTTTTGATATACTGGAATTGCCGATTGGGTATGATCGCGAGAAATATGTAGACCTGCTTCACGGTCTTGTTGACGCTGGGAAAATAAAAGATTTCACCGATTTGTGCGACGGCAATGGCTTTCGCTTTAGTGTTCGGATGACACGGGAACAGAAGAAATCTGTGACGAACCCTTTGAAATTTTTCAAGTTGGAGAAAAATCTACACGACAATCTCACCACGATTGATGCCCATGGAAAATTGCGCGTGTTTGCATCTGTGCGTGAGTTGATCGAGTATTTTGTCGAATACCGATTGGAGAAGTATAAAGAGCGCATCCGTTGGGAAATCTCACGATCTCGCACGTCCTTGGAAGAAATGGTTAATATACGCACATTCATGCACTCAATTATTCGCGGGGATCATGATCTGAGGACTACATCCAAGGCAGATATGACCGCCTTTATTCATGATGAGATCACCACGTCCAAGACCACTGTGAAAAAAATGCTTGACATACCGATATATAAGTTTACTATGGACGAAATACAAAATCTGGAAACGGATATCGAAAAACAAAACGCCGAACTTAATCGGTGGAAATCAACAACAGCAAAATCGCTGTACTTAGATACGTTAGGGTCTGTATAAAATGGGTAAGAATTGGTGGTATGGCCGAAAACGTATCGAAACAGCCGAAGCATTATTGACGGCAGATGAAAAGCGTCATCGCTATGCTCAAATGCTTGCAGAGGACGCCTCGACAACGGACAAGCGTTTCGCTGAGGAAACCAAGACGGGCCTTCTATGGTATACACCTGCATGGTATGAGAATAAGAATGTCAATTAGAATTATTTATGTGGACCTTGACGGCGTTTTGGCAGATTTTGATGAGGCCTTTCAGGAAAAGAGTGGCTATTCATGCGAAGAAGCCATCAATCAATTTTCCAATGATTGGATTGGGGACTGGCTCCGTTGTCATTTCAAGGAAAAGAATTTCTTTGATGATCTACTTCCTTTGAAGGGCAGCCGCGCTCTTATGAAAAAAATGCATGAGTGGAAAGCGCAGGGTCTTGATGTGCGCATTTTATCTGCATGTGGAGACTACGATACTCTTGGGGTTGTTGAACAAAAGAAGATATGGCTCGACCGATATGGCCTCGCTGATTATTACCCATTTCATTATACCGAGCACTCGTACCAGAAAGCGTTTTTTGCTTCGCATGACACACTTCTGATTGATGATCGAATGGTGTCTATTGAGCCATTCAGGAACGCAGGCGGCCATGCCGTATTATACACACCATTTATGAATTTTGTTTTTGAAAAGGAAATCACATCATGACTATTGTACAGACCGAAGAAGTTTTTCTGCCATCATTGCCCGGGGAGCGTGAAGAAGTCAAGAAGGCCATTCAGGAAGCCGCTGGGTCAATGTCCCGTGTGGATGCAGAGCGGGACTTTCAAAAAGAAATCTATGACACCCTGAAAGTCAAATTTGGGCTGCCTCCAAAATACCTGCGCAAATTGGCGGTTGCTTATCATAAACAATCGTTTACGCAGATCACGTCTGAAAATGATACGTTTGAGACCCTGTTTCAATCACTATTTACGGTTGAATAATGGCCATTCTCCTAGATTTTAACATGTCCGTCATATCGGCGGTGGCTATCGGTCATAAGGAATTTGGCGCAGATGTATCCGAATCGACAATTCGGCACTTGGCACTCAATAATATC
>CAZAZB010000445.1:0-3366 GCA_964489485.1 uncultured Pseudomonadales bacterium
CACCACCTTTGATTACCCACTGTAGATGCCTAAGACAGGATATATCTTCGACCGGATTGCAGGAAGCAATGAGAATATCTGCACGCTGACCAACCTGAATAGTGCCGACGCTTTGATCAATACCTAACATTTTTGCTGGAGTGGATGTCGCGGATCATTAATGTCTATCCAGAAATCTCAAGGCTTGCTTGTAAGATTCAGGATTCCCCACATCAATAATGGAGCCAGGTATCGGCCAGCCAAAGGCAGGGAATCGGGTAACCAGATGCTCCATGAGATAACCCGGCGCATCGGAATTACCGCCCTCTGACAAATAGCTACTGATAGCAGGAATCACTTCTGCCGGTATCAGGTATAGGGGAGCCGCGGCTGTCAGGCTAGCCGGACATGCCGGTTTTTCTTTGAAGGACAGGATGCGGCTGTCATCATCAAGTTCTACGACACCACGTCTTTTCTGATCAGAAATGCTCTGGTTTTGCCAGATTCCAATATGCAAACCTCGCCTCGCCGCGAAGGTGTCAAACAGACCAGTAAGAGAGAAATTAAAAAGATTATCCGCTGCAACAACGAGCAGATCTTCTTCGACCTGCAACTGATCGAGCGCGAAGGCAATATCCCCTATGGCACCCAGCCTGCTCTCAACGTCATTTGAACCGTCATTGAGGATGGTCATTTCTGCACCGTTTTTCTGTTGCCACTCAAGAAACCGGGAATGATGCAGGTTGTTCGTGACGAGAACGATGGAATGTTCCATTTCCCGCAGTCGGTCATATAGATGATCCATTAGGGTTATTGCACCGAATTTCATTAACCCCTTCGGAGTATTACCAATCACGGATTGCATGCGCGTACCATAGCCTGCTGCCAAAATAAGAATCTTCATAACAGCCGCAACCCATCTTCTGCCTGGCTTTTAATCGCCCACATCTTATTCTGGTACTCAGGAAATTCACTCAGGTATGTGTCACTCAATTTCTGAATAACGTCATCAATCGATGCCGAATTTACCAGAGCCACCGCACAACCCCTAAACCCGGCGCCCGAAAATCTGGCACCATATACCCCTTCTATTTCAATCAACAGTTCAAAGAGCCGAGTGAGCTCTTTTGAGCCCGTCTCATAATTGTTAATCGAGCTGAAACAGGACTCCGTCATCAGACTACCGAAACGATGATGATCCGATCTTGCCCAGGCCTTAGCCCCCTCGTGTACGCGAGTTGATTCAGTAAAAAAATGTTCTGCCCGGCGCTGCTGCCGGGGGTCGAGGAAGTTTTTGTGCTTCTGCCAGTCGTCATGATGCGTTTTACCTAGTGGGGCTTGAACGAAAGAGTGACCGGTAACAATACTGGCGAGTTGCGCACCCGCTTCCAAACATTCATCTACCCGGCTGTTGAATTTATTTGAACCAACCAATGCTTCCCGAACACCACTGTAAATTGCCAGAAAAGTAAAATCTTCCTCTTGTCGAACATGTCGATGGCTCCCGGTTTTACAATCGATCAGGGTGAGCTGTTTTGATTTTCCGAATACAATCGCAGACTGATCAAGAACGCCATTCTTTAAACCAAGAAAATCATTCTCTATCTCACGATCAAGCGCGATGAATTCAGCGGCACTAAGCTGAATGTCATTGGCCATTGAAATCGCCATCAAATATCCGAGACCCACGGCTGCCGATGATGATATTCCTGCTTCGCTCAGCCGCCCATCGACAACCATTGATACGCCTACTCGAATGTCATATCGAGTTGCGATGGCAGACAGGGCGCCGCGTGCATAATCTCCCCAATCATGCTGGCGTACCAGAGGCTGATGCAAAGAGACCCGAAGTTCATCTTTAAAACCGGTGCTGTTCACAATGATCTCTGCACGACTATTAGCAACAAAACCGATTGCAATGCCGTGTTCGATGGCGATGGAACTCACCGGTCCCAATTGGTGATCGATATGAGCACCCAGTGGGCAGATTCTATAAGGTGACAAGATCACCCGGACATCGCCAATCGCACGATGATAAATTGACGCACAACGCTCTCTTACTGCTATCGCGTTATCCTGGCTTGAAGAAGGAAGGAGTTGAATCACCCAGTTGCTCTGCTCTTTTTTAGATCATGAAGATTGGACCAGGGCGTTAGACGCCGCCAGACCACGATAATCGATCATTATACGTTCAGCTGCATTCTCATGTAATATCATTTCTTGAAGGACAGTCTACAAGGCAAGCCAGCAGCTCTGCATAAAACCCCCAAATGACAATCTCAACAAAACTAAAAACTGACCTACGAGACTACGAGGGCACCCAGCGAGACACCGTGGCAGCTTTCTATCGCCTGAACCACCAGCACCAGACCTATGACTTTGCCACAACAAAGAAAAATGACTACACCAAACTGAACAGAGTAAGGATGGGCATCTGGCAAGCATGTCTCAATCTGGATGAACTTGTGGATGACAGTGACCCGGACACTGAATTAACACAGATCGAGCATCTTCTACAAACAGCTGAGGCGGCACGGCGAGATGGAAGACCAGACTGGTTTGTCCTGACAGGATTGATCCATGACCTCGGAAAAGTATTGTGCATGTTCGGTGAGCCCCAGTGGGCAGTTGTTGGCGATACATTCCCTCTCGGTTGCCCATTCTCCGACAAGATCGTGCACAACGAGTTATTCAGCTTAAACCCGGATATTGAACGAGAGGAATTTCAGAAACCTCTTGGTATCTATGAGAAAGGCGTCGGGCTCGATCAGGTCACCATGTCCTGGGGGCATGATGAGTATCTTTATCTGGTCTGCCGCGATTACCTTCCTAAAGAGGCGGCGTATATCATTCGTTACCATAGTTTTTACGCCGCCCATCAGGAAGGCGAATACCAGGAATTGATGAATGATGAAGACAAGGCAATGTTCCATTGGGTACGTGAGTTCCAGCCTTACGATCTCTATTCCAAGGTCGATGAACCACCAGATGTCGAAGCGCTCGAGACCTATTATCGAAATTTGATAGGCAAGTATTTTCCCGCTACGATAGCCTTTTAGCGAGTGACGGTTCTCGAGATATTTCCTCATCTCTTATCGAGGCAAGACACATGAACAAACATCCCATGGATCAGATACCGATCCGTCGATTTCGATTCGATTATGATGCCGTTGAAGATCACAACCCTGTTTGGAGCGAGAGCAACCCTGACTTTTCCATCTTCATTAACGCGCTCGGGGTACATGTCCCGCACTTTGAAAGATTCCTGGTGCGCACAATGCGTGAATTTCGAGACGAACTCACTGACGACAAACTAAAAGCGGACGTTAAAGTGGTGTCCATAGCGAGGAAGTAACGCCTGATCCCATCCCGAACTCAGAAGCGAAG
>CAZAZB010000446.1:0-3356 GCA_964489485.1 uncultured Pseudomonadales bacterium
ACAAAAGCGACCCACTATAATACTAAAAGTGAAAACCAATACCTCAACATCGCCAGACTGGCCATCGGGTACCCACTACCGCCGAACCGAATTTCGGCGCTAGGGAACCTCTGATTAAGTCCTATTTCTGCCAATACGGCGTTAGCGCCTCTCAAGAAAACCTCGCGAATTTAAGGCGTACTCGCGATTTTCCTTTCGACGCGCTGCCTTGTCTTGACAAAAATATATCCTTAATCAGAGGTTCCCTAACTACTGCACAACTTTATGTTATCTTTGCTTTGGTAACAATCAAGGAGGCATGCATGTCAGATTTGGAAAATGCGTTGGAGATAATGAAATCAAGATTGGGGGTTGAACAACCCGTTGGAGACTGGGTGGAGGTGACGCAGGAAATGGTCAACAAGTTTGCTGATGCCACGGGGGACCACCAATGGATCCATGTGGATGTAGAGAGAGCGAAAAATGGGCCATTCGGAGCGCCGATCGCTCACGGACAACTCACCTTGTCTATACTGGGGTTGCTGAGTAAACATACCAGTTCCAGTGATAACACCGAGATACGCATTCCCGGGCAGAAAATGGGCATCAACTATGGCTTTAATCGTGTGAGGTTTCCTGCACCGGTACCTGTCGGGTCAAAAATACGGGCACGTAGGGTAATGAAAACCGCGGAAATAAAAGGCGGCATGATAGAGACAATGACAGAGATTACTGTGGACATCGATGGCCAGGAAAAGCCTGCTTGCGTCGCCGAGAGCATGGGGCGCTCAGTTTTTTAGGGGGTGGTCTGGCCAATAGAATAATCAAGAAGGTATGTCACTGGCCTGTCCATCCAGAGCGCCTCTCTTTAGAGCCCAGGGATTCTCTAGATTGAAGCCCAGAACGCCTTAATAATATCCGAACTGGCAAGGCTGTTTCTGCGTGTGCAAAACCCTACGTGAAAGTCAGACAGGGTTGGACCAGAATCAAGCACCCTTACCTTGTCTGCGAGCGGGCTTTCCTTAATGACCAGGCTTGGCACGAATCCGATGCCGCACCCCAGCGCCACCAGGGATAATATCGCTTCATTTCCGGATACCTCAGCATAGATGTTAGGTCTGATCCCCTGCTCCGCAAGCCATGTATTAACATTATCTCGCGCCTGTCCTACCGTCGGTAATATTAACGGAACTCTGGACCAGTCGATGTTACCAACTAATTGTGAGTCCACACCTTCCACATTGACAGGACCGACAGTCAGAATCGGAATCGACGTAATAATGCGCTTGATGATCTGATCTTCTTCTTCATCCGAGAGTGCTGCGACAACCACGTCACAGCCTTCATACAATCTACGTAGTGCATTTACGGCATAGCCTGTCTCTAATTGTATGTGGATGCCAGGGTGATCGATTCTAAATCTCGACAATACCTGGGGCAAAATACTCTGGCTTGCGGTGACCGATGCGAAGAGAGTCAAGCGACCACTGAGCTTTCCCTGGGTCTCGCCAAGTTCCCGATTCAGTTGTTCATAACGATCGAGTACGTCCATCGCATACCGGTGAAATATTTCCCCTTGTTCCGTTAAGGTGACCGAGCGATTATCTCGTAGAAAGAGCTTGTGCCCCACCGAGTCTTCCAGGCGTTGAATGGTCCGGCTGACTGCTGACGGACTCATGTGATTTTCGATCCCCGCGTTACCAAAATGCAGGTTTCTGCTCAGAGAAGTGAACAATTTAAGTTGGTGTATGTCCATTGCCTGGAATTTGATTGCGAAAAATGCATTTTATATTTTTTATAGTACCTGAAAACGCAACATGATAGAAACAGGTCGGCTGTAAACTGTTTTTTCCATCAAACACCCCTTGAGCACAGTACCCAATGATGTTGCAACAGAAGCATGAATCCATCGATCACAAGGGGATGCCACAACGCTCAAAAAATCAAGGCACATGTAGGTTCTGGCCAGAAAATTTTAGCCCGGTAGAAGAATTTCAGCGAAAACAAAGACCAATGATTGAACAGCCACTTCCCCCGTATCAAAAACACACAGACAGTCAACAATGAATTCGATCGGTTATCTAATTGGAACAATATTTGTCCTTTATTACAGCATCATATAAACAGACTTTTTTCAGACAAATTCGTTATTTAACAAATCAAGCATTAGAGAGTAATGTTCTTACTAGGGATTGATCCTCCCATCACGGCAGAGAACTAAATCTGCCAAGGTACGAAAGACGCCAAGGTCAAAATTCCTTCGGGATGCTTGGAGTCGCGATGTACCAGACCATTAAAACGGTCAACGGTAAACACGTGTGGATCCGGGAGCCTCGTTTAACCGCGGGGCTTTCTTTTTGTGTAGAGCCGCTCAAGGCTGTTTTGTAAGAGCCGCTCAGGGCTGTTTTATACGAGCCGCTCAAGGCTGTTTTATACGAGCCGCTCAAGGCTGTTTTGTAAGAGCGGGCTGTTTGTGTAGAGCCGCTGAGGGCTATTTGTGTAGAGCCGCTAACGGCTCTGCCCTCGTTGATTCTGGTTTGGGTTAGTCGTTTGAATAGAGGGTGACGACGCAGGCGCCGCCGAGGCCGAGGTTGTGCTGTAAGGCGTGTCTTGCGCCTTCAACCTGTCGATCTCCGGCATCACCACGTAACTGCCATACCAGTTCGGTACACTGTGCCAGACCTGTTGCGCCCAGTGGGTGCCCTTTGGACAACAAACCGCCTGATGGGTTTGTGACAACCTTGCCGCCGTAAGTATTGTCACCATCCCAGATAAACTTTTCAGCGGTGCCCTCCGGCGTCAATCCTAGGGCTTCGTAGGTCAGTAATTCATTGGCGGTAAAACAGTCGTGTAGCTCACAAACCTGAATATCTTCTGGTCCAATACCTGCTTGTTCATAGACCCTATCGGCAGCTATCTTTGCCATATCGACCCCCACCAGCTTACGCATGGAATGTTCTTCCAATGTACTGGGGAAGTCAGTTGTCATCGCCTGCCCCTTGATAGTGATTGTGTTATTCAGCCCATGCTTCTTGGCAAACCCCTCGCTGCAAACAACGGCCGCCGCCGCACCGCATGTTGGCGGGCAACATTGATAGCGCGTCAAGGGTCCAAAAATATGCGGAGATGCCATGATCTCCTCTACGGTGAGGGGATCACGAAACACCGCATAGGGATTATTGGCCGCATGGCGACGCGCTTTTTCTGAAATCTTGGCAAATGTCTCCGTTTTAGTCCCATACTCTTCCTGGTACTCACGACCCGCACCACCAAAGTACTGCGCGGCGCCAGGTGCATTTTTGTCCACACCCTGAATCTTGACCATTTCCTTAAACATGCGCTTCATGGGATTTGGCCTGTCCGTAAATACGGCACCC
>CAZAZB010000447.1:0-3343 GCA_964489485.1 uncultured Pseudomonadales bacterium
GGGCGGTTGCTATCTCCTAAGTGGGCTATTTCAACTTGTTGGGTGTTCAGGATTTTCTAAACAAATTTGTTGATTATTTCCCCGCTGGACAACGTGAACCGGAATGATAATAGGAAAGCAACGCGGTAGTTTGCCTTCTTCTGCGGGACAATGACCGTTGATTGGAACGCTCAGGAATTGACAGAACTCACTTCGCCACGGTGTCCGGTAATTGCCATTTCCCCTTCATACAGCAATTGTTCACCTAAGTTGTGTTCGATATGAATTTAATTACATGCGTATATTGTATTAATGCTGCTAATTGGATGCAAATAATTGACAATACGAAAATTGACCTCTATCTTGATGCAGCCAAATAGTAATAACACCATTATTTTTACATGTATAAGGAGAGGGAAATGCCAAGAAAAAGAGTTTATTCAAAATACGCGATACTGGCCGTTCAACTCCTTGGGCAGCGTATCAAGCTTGCGCGTAAACAGAAATCGTGGAGCCAGCTAGAACTAGCCGAGCGGGCGGGAGTAGGTCGGACGACCGTCCAGAAGGCGGAAGCGGGCGATATGGGGCTTGAGATTGGCCTAGCGTTTGAACTGGCCAGCATCACAGGAATACTGTTATTCACGCCAGATGTTAACAATCAGACTCTGTCGCAGGGCTCTTCGCTGGAGTTCGAACTAAAGCACACGCAAGAGCTACTGGCACTTCTGCCTAAAGCAACTCACAAACCAAGAACAGAACCAGAAGATGACTTCTAGTCCAAACAACGCCTATGTCTGGATCTGGCTACCCGGAGAAAGTAACCCTGTTGTTGCTGGTCGCCTGGTGAGGGAACAAACAGGCCACAGCTTTTTATACGGGCAAAGTTATCTGGCTAGAAATAATGCGATAGCTATTTCGGTAGAAGAGCTACCACTGGTAGCTGGAAGGCAATTTCCCTTACGCGGATTAGGTATTCAGGGGTGTCTCCGTGATGCCGCTCCGGATGCATGGGGACGACGTGTCATCTTGAATAAACTGGTGGGTGCTCAAGGGAATAGTGCCGAAACAGCAGATCTTGATGAATTGACCTACCTTCTTGAATCAGGCTCAGATCGTATCGGCGCCCTGGATTTTCAAAGTTCAGCGACAGAGTATGTACCTCGGCAGTACGAAGGCGCCAGCCTGGAAGAATTGTTAAGTTCAGCACAAAGAGTTGAGGAAGGAATTCCCCTATCTTCTGAGTTGGACCGGGCATTGCAACATGGAAGCTCGATTGGTGGTGCGCGCCCCAAAGCGTTAATCACTGACGGTGACAAGAAATATGTCGCCAAATTCTCACTTCAAAATGATACCTACAATATAGTCAAAGGCGAGTTTGTGGCGATGCATCTGGCGTCTCTTTGCGGGCTCGCTGTCGCGCCGGTAAAGCTAACATCGGCGATGAACAAAGACGTCCTTCTGATAGAGCGTTTCGACAGGGAATTGGGTGAAGATGGATGGCAACGACGTGCGATGCAATCTGCACTGACTCTGCTACAGCTTGACGAGATGATGGCACGCTATGCCTCTTACGAAGATCTGGCTGAAATTATTCGACGTCGATTCACAGACCCGAAAAATACACTCAAGGAACTGTACGCTCGGCTCATTTTCAATATCCTCTGCGGAAACAATGACGACCATGCCAGGAATCATGCAGCTTTTTGGGATGGCAAAGAATTTACACTGACGCCTGCTTATGATATTTGTCCGCAAAACAGAACAGGACGAGAAGCGTCACAGGCGATGTTGATTATTGGAAACAATCGCTCTGCAAACCTACTTTCGGCACTAGCGGCAGCCCCTCACTTCCTTGTTCAGGACAAGGAGGCGATTTTAATGATGCGAAGACAAATCGATGTCATCCAAACTAACTGGAAAAATGTTAGCGAGCTTGCAGAGTTAAACCAAACGGAGCGGGATTTTTTTTGGCGACGTCAATTTCTTAATCCATTTGTAACTCAGGGGCTCGAAGATGTACTCTCAAAAAATTAACATCCTCGCCAGGTAAAAGGATTAATGGCACACGATCATCACCATGATGTTGCAAGCATGGGAGACAATCCGTCTATTGATGGAGGGTTTCCAGATGCGAGCCTGGCATGGCTAGTCGTATTTGGCTGCGATCCGCAACAGTTCTTTGGTTGCTGCGCCTTCTTCATTGGTTTGGATCATGAGGCAGGCTGTTATGTTGGCCGGTAGAAAGTGGAAGCATGCGGCGGAGTAGTGGGGTCCATCACCGTTATGACCATATCGCTGCCCGAGATCGACCATCAACCCATATGCTGAGCGCGGGTCTGCCCAATCCGGGTGAGTCACGGGTACGCAGACAAGGTCATTTGTATTGAACAATGGTTTGATAAGATCTGAACTCATGAACCTTACGACGTCCATCGCTGAAGATAGAAGAAGCCCGTGCCACACCCATTCTGCAGCGTACCCGTCCAGGTCGTTATCAAATAGTCCAGTAGCCACGCTCGTATCGACGAGGTCTAATGGCTCGAATATAAAATGCCTAAGGTATTCCCCGAAATCCATTCCAGCGTGTCGCTGTACTATTGTCGAGAGGAGCCAGTAGCCAGGATTAGAATACGACCATGTCTGTCCTGGGCTAAAGAGAAGTGATTTTTGAAGTGTGTGCTCTGCGAATTGTTCATCGGACCAGACTTTGCCCATTGCGATTGCTTCGCTGTATTCTGGAAGCGCGCCATAGTCCCGAATACCACTGGTGTGATTGAGAAGATGCCTAACCGTAATCTGATCGGCGTCAGGCACCAGTGTTTTGCTTATCCATTTGGAGATCGGTTCTTCAATGTCAATTTTGGCGGCGAAGACACAAGCGGCGATAAATGTTTTGGTCATACTATAGATAGGCAGAGTATCGTGTTCATTTACCAGAATGACACCACGCTCATCCACGATTGCCAGCGTTCTTTTTCCTGTTGTCATTTGTATCTCACATCATGTCTACGACCAGAATAGTTTGCAGACGACAGGCTTCATACACCTAACCTAACGCCTCAACCATGCTTTTGATCTTTGTGGCCTTTTCGAAATGATTTAGTTCATGCTCCTTGATCCACCATATTGCGGCTTCCATCAGAAGGTCTGGATCATCATTTTTGTTGGCGAAAAATGCGTAAAAAGACAGGCCGACATCTGTTCCTTTGATTTCAATCTTTTGTTCACATACTTTCAAAATCTTGTTTTTTAAAACTGTTCTCATCGAGACTCTTCATGCTATCTGATCAAAAAATCATACTTCGTAATTGCCAATCTATTCCATCGGTGAATGTGTACTCAAAACGGGTCAGTGACGAAATCT
>CAZAZB010000448.1:0-3325 GCA_964489485.1 uncultured Pseudomonadales bacterium
TCATCGTCGATGATGATGAGGATATTCTGACTGCCGGACGGCTATTGCTAAAGCGTCACTATCCCCGTGTCGACACCTGTTCGGCACCCTCCCAAATCGAATCGTTAATGGCAGAGTGTCGGTATGCCGCCATATTGCTTGATATGAACTTCGGTCCAGGCGAATCCAGCGGGCGTGAGGGATTTTACTGGCTGAAGCGCATTCTCATTATCGACCCGGATGCAGTTGTTATCCTGATCACTGCCCACGGCGGTATAGACGTTGCTGTAGACGCGATGAAGCTAGGTGCGACCGACTTTATCTCAAAGCCCTGGCAAAACGAGAAGGTGGTTGCGACCTTGTCCGCCAGTGTAAAACTGAGCGAGAGTCGCAGCGAAGCGAGGCGACTTAAACGAGCCAACAATGCCCTGCTACAGGCCACACACACTGCTAGCCAACCCATGCTCGGCGATTCTCCCGCGATAAAATCTGTGTTGAAAGTTATTAAAAGAACTGCGCCGACAGATGCCAATGTCCTTCTCCTCGGCGAAAATGGAACCGGTAAGGAACTCGCTGCGCATGCCTTGCATCAGCAATCTAACCGCAAGGAGAAGATTTTTATGTCGGTAGATCTCGGCGCTATCGCGGAATCACTGTTCGAATCCGAACTATTTGGTCATCTTAAAGGTGCATTCACCGGCGCAAATCAGGACAGAATCGGACGACTCCAGGCAGCAACCGGGGGAACTTTGTTTTTGGACGAGGTTGGCAATCTGCCACTGCATCTGCAGGCAAAGCTACTTTCGGTATTAGAACAACGGCAGGTGATTCCATTGGGTGCCACCCGACCGATCGACATCGACATCCGTATCATCACCGCAACTAACCTCCCTGCCGAACAGCTCAATCAGGACAGCTTATTCAGACAAGATCTTCTTTTTAGGCTTAATACAGTCGAGATTCGACTGCCGCCTTTGCGCCACCGTGTTGAAGATATACCCGCCATTGCAGAATTCTATGCAACGCTCTACAGCAAAAAATATGGTCAGACACCAAGGTCTTTTTCGGCCGATGCCATGCAAGCGATGATCGGCTACGCCTGGCCGGGCAATATACGCGCACTACGTCATGCCATTGAGCGTGCAGTCATCCTGGCGGATGGGGAGCTTTTCCAACCGGAAGACTTCCAACTCAATTCAGATGATGCTCGCCAGTCAACTTCGGCCCGCAAAAATGACCAACGACCAGATGATCTGGACTTGAAGAAACTGGAAAAGAGAACCATTCAACAGGCACTTTCCCAACACCGCTACAATATTAGCCATGCAGCAAAAGAACTGGGACTGACCCGTGCCGCTCTCTACCGGAGAATGGAAAAATATGGCCTTTAACCGCTTCGGCTTTTTCCTGACGTTAAGACTAGCTGTTGAAATGGTGTTGCTGACGGGTGTTGGTTTTCTGATCATCACCCCCGGTTATCACGCGGCGACGTTTCTTGGTCTTCTGGTGGCCATAGGACTAGGTTATGAGATATTCCGCTTCGTCTCCAAAACTAATCAGGAGCTATCCCGTTTTCTGAATGCTGCTCGCTACGCAGATTTTGGTCAGCGATTTCAATTCAGGACAACGGGCGCAGGTTTCGCGGAACTGGGGGAAACTTTCACTCATATCCTTGACCGCTTCCGTGAGGACAGGAAACAACAAGAAAGTGAGTTGCGGCACCTAAAAGCGCTGACCGAGCATGTCCCTGTACCCCTTATCTCTGTCTATGCGGACGGAACTATTACGCTGTGGAATAATTCAGCGCGACGACTCTTCGGTATCACCCAGGTCCGAAAAATGTCAGATCTAGCACCTTTTGGTGATGACTTCCTAAAACAAGTCCGGGCTATCCAGGCAGGTGAACAAGTTCTGGTCAGTTTTAAAATGGAAGATGTCGACGTACAGCTGATGCTGACTGCGAGCGAAATCACCGTAGCATCCAGTATGGAAAGACTCATTAGCCTGCAAAATATCCAGAATGAACTCGATGGCATGCAGATAAACGCCTGGCAAGACCTTGTCCGTGTACTGACCCATGAGATCATGAATTCCATCACCCCTGTTGCTTCGTTGGCGAAGACCGCAGCGGATCTGGTGAACGATGTCAGCTTAAAAGTGTCGGGTCAGACGGACGTCGTCCGGGAGCTTCAGGATGTAAAAGACGCGGTCAAAACTGTTGCCCGTCGCTCAGATGGCTTAATGCACTTTGTCTCAAGCTATCGCCAACTCACACGACTACCCGCACCAGAGAAAAGCAGGTTTCTTGTTAAAGACCTGTTCGCTGATGTCAGCAGGATGGTCCGTCTGGAGTGGCAAAACAAAAAATTTGAACTCCACACACACATTGAACCTGGGGAGCTGGATATTTTTGCCGACCGGGAAATGATCGAGCAGCTACTGCTTAACCTATTGCAAAACTGCACTCACGCCTTCGCGGGTATGGATAAAACAGGCAGGGTTAGTCTCTCTTCAAAATTGAATAAACGTGGGCACGTGACCATCGAAGTATCCGACAATGGTCCCGGTATCTCACCAGAAATCGCAACAAGAATCTTTGTTCCTTTCTATACAACACGAAAGGAGGGCAGTGGCGTTGGTCTTGCCCTGAGTCGCCAGGTCATGATCGCCCACCGCGGTACCATTTCTTTTGCCAACAATGAACGCGGTGGCGCCCGATTCACATTGGCTTTTTGACCGCCAGGTAACCTGCATTCAGTCTTCGGACATTCCGCGGAACATCTGATTAAGTTCGGAGAGCCAATTTCGGAGAGCCAATAAAGCTGATCTACATCAGCATCACTTCCATTGATAAGCCCAAATACTGACAGACGCTCAAAAAAAGGCTACCCTGTGCCCGCCCAAACCGAGCCACAAGCTCGGTGTCGTGCACCGGTTAACATCAATTAGATTAGGTTTGAATTGTGCTTGAATTTCGTTCGTACTGCGTTCGTTCTAAGTACTCGAACTAAGTGCTCGAACTAATCCAATCTGAATAAATGCTTATAAGCAATAGCCGCCAAGACAATACAACCATATCTGATATTGAGGTAAATGGAAGATGACAAGATCTAAAATCATCTGGACAAAAATCGACGAAGCGCCAGCCCTTGCAACATACGCTCTCCTCCCGGTGATAAAGAAATTCATTGCCGGTACTAATATAGAAATAGAGCTCACCGACATCTCACTGGCAGGACGAATTCTTGCCAACTTTCCAGAGAACCTGGACGAATCACAAAAAGTTGCAGACAACCTGGAACTGCTTGGCGCACTAACCCAATCTCCTGACGCCAACATCGTAAAG
>CAZAZB010000449.1:0-3321 GCA_964489485.1 uncultured Pseudomonadales bacterium
ATGGGTCATCGGCCAGGTGCTGGTGACTTTGGCCTGTTTGGTCAGCTGACCCAACTTGCGTTGTTTGACACGACCACTGTCGCGATCACAGTCGCCGAAGCGCCACGAGTCTACGCCTGGACAGAGAATATGGAAGATTTGAGTGGGCTAGATGCAAGCGAGGGAGACTGGATTACACGGGATGCCTTGCCCGATACATTGCGAGCTATGCTAACTGAAATAGGGCGTGTCTATGTTCCATTCCTGCTCGGCAACGTGGCGGCCGTGGCGAGTGGCGCAGAGCAGGTTGACTGCATTGTTGACGGAGAAAGATGGATCCAACCTGCCTTTTCCTATCAGGCAAAATGTCTGAAGTGGATTCGGGAAGAACGTGAGTTACTTTCGCCTGCTGATCAAAAGGATCTCAATAAGCTGCTGTCTGGGACAGGCTGTGAGGCTCTGTTTTAGAACCTCCAAAACTTTCTCAATCTAACATCTAGGCAGCCACTCTATGAACTGGCAAGTCAGAGCGTACCCAATGATTCTGCATGGATGGCAGGGTCTTCAAATAGCGACATCAGAAGCTTGGTCGCTGGTGAGAAGTGCCTTTCTTTGGAACGGATCAGGCTTGGGCTGGTCTGGGGCCCATCTACCGCCCATCCCATTACCTTAAGTCGGCCGAGTCTCGCATAGCTCGACAACACAGTCCGCGGACCAAAAATGATGGTATCGCTGCGTTCGACAAGTCGCACCAGCACTTCATAATTATCGCCGACCAGGGAGGGCAACACAGGATCGACTCCATCCTGGCGGCTGCGCATCGCTGACCAATCCCTAAAGCGTGGTGCAGTGAATGCGCCTGCGATGGGATAGGCCTGGATGCTTGTAGCGTTCGGCGCCTGCTTTCGCTCGAGTGGATGGCCTGGCCGTAAAGCTGCAGCCATTGGGTCGGCAGCCAGCCTATGGGTTTCGAGATCCTCACGCTCGAGGGTCAGTTCAGCGTCTGCGACCAGGAAATGTAATTCGCCGCTAAGCAGCAAAGGCAGAAGAGTATCGGTGTGACCCGAGCGAACTCTTATCTGCACCCTGGGATGAGCAGGAACGAATGCCTCGAGTACTGCTGGCAACAGGCTTATTTCAGCCTCAGGGTCTACACCAATCGAGACCTCTCCCATGCCAATGTTCTTCCAGAGGGCCACTTCTTCTTCGAGTTCATGAACGTGACGCAATAAATCTTCGCCTCTCGTAACGAGCCGCTCTCCCAACTCGGTCAGGGTCAGCCTGCGGCCGCGTCGGTCAAAGAGCGCTGCACCGAGCTCCTCCTCGAAGCGGGCGATGCTTTTTGTTAGAGCAGGTTGAGTAATATGAATAGCATCAGCAGCATCTTGTACCGTCGGATGAGATGCCGCTGCAATTAGATGTCGCACGTAACGAAGTTCAATCATGGTCAAATATTACTATAGGTTATGAAATAATAAAAATTAACCATTAGACGTAATGAAAGTGTTGGGCGAAGATTTCACAATTATGCGGAGTGATGTAATGAAAGACATGATCTCAAACCCAAAAGAATCCATCGCTGGCAGAATGTGTCTGCTTTGGCTTTGTTTGTCGTGCGTTGCGCCTCTTGTAAGCGCGG
The DNA here is from genome assembly GCA_964489485.1 of uncultured Pseudomonadales bacterium. Taxonomy (GTDB): domain Bacteria; phylum Pseudomonadota; class Gammaproteobacteria; order Pseudomonadales; family Azotimanducaceae. The sequence continues at coordinate 1,619 of CAZAZB010000449.1, forward strand.
CTCAACCGAACTTCGTCGTTATCCTTGTTGATGACGCTGCGCTTATGGATTTTGGCGGCTATGGTGGCGAAGCCCATACGCCGAATATCAATCAGCTTGCGGATGAAGGGGTTCGTTTCAGCAACTATCACACCTCACCGCTCTGTGCGACTTCGAGAGCGATGTTGCTGACAGGTCTCGATAGCCACAGAACCGGTGTGGCGACGCTTCCCGAGGTGATAATCCAGGAGCAGGAAGACGCCGAAGGCTATGCACTCCACCTGCTGCCAGGTGTTGAGACTATTGCAGAACGCTTGAAGAACCAGGGTTACGAAACTTACATGGCTGGCAAGTGGCATCTTGGCAGAGGCGAGAGCGACCTGCCGAACGATCATGGCTTTGACCGGTCTTTCACCCTCGACGCGTCGGGTGCCGACAATTGGGAACAGAAATCGTTTCTGCCGTTTTACGGTGAAGCTCCCTGGTTCGAAGATGGAGAACCAGCAACACTTCCTGACGATTTCTATTCGTCCCGCTTCCTTATAGATAAGACGATGGAATATCTTGATAGGCGAGATACTCAAAAACCTTTTTTTGCCTACGTTGCATTTCAGGCGATTCATATACCAGTGCAGGCGCCAAAAGAATTTACCGATCATTATGAGGGTGTTTACAAAGAAGGTTGGGATGTACTCCGGGAACGTCGTATTGCGCGTGCAAAGGCTCTTGGTCTTGTTCCAGAAGGTGCGGCACCACCGGTGATCCACCCGGCGCACAGGCCCTGGAGTTCGTTGAACAGTGAAGAGAAGGAACATTACGAAGCCAGCATGATGGTGAATGCTGGCATGCTTGAGGCAATGGATCATCACATTGGAAGGCTGATCTCTTATCTCGAGGATGAGGGGGAACTGGCCAACACCGTGTTCGTGATCACTTCTGACAATGGACCTGAGTACGGCGATCCGACACCTGACCCCATCTTTCAATTCTGGATGAGTAATAACGGCTATCACACCGATACCCATCGCCGCGGTGAGAAAGGTTACATGGGTGCGATAGGACCAGGATGGGCTAGCGCCGCAGCAGTACCCGGTTCACTGTTCAAGATGTATGCAAGCGAAGGAGGTACCCGGGTACCCTTGATTATAAGTGGGCCGGGCATCAATCCGCAGTCATTCAACCCTGCCTTAAGTTTTGTCATCGATGTAGCGCCTACGATTGCAGACCTGGCAGGTATTGCGCCTTCCGGTATGGATGGGCATAGCCTTACGCGGCTGTTGAATGGTTCAGTGACTGAAGTTTATGAGAGTAGTGATCCAGTCGGCATTGAGGTTGCCGGTAACTCCGCGCTCTTTAAAGGTAACTACAAATTGACCCGAAACACCTTGCCGCGCGGTGATGCAGAATGGCGGTTGCACGATTTGAGCCGTGATCCAGCGGAATCGGAGGATTTGTCAGAGCAGATGCCAAAGCTTCGACAGGAATTACTAGAGGATTACGAGAGATACGCGGCAAACGTGGGTGTTGTTCCAGTGCCAAAAGACTTCGACATCCTCAACCAGGTTGCTATCAATACTCGTAACAAGTGGCTGACCAGAAATACCTCGACACTAGTAGGAGCAGGCATCGGTCTGGTTGTTGTGGCATTCCTACTCTTCAGAATAGTCGCTGGTCGGAAACGCGCTACCCTTTCTCGAAATACGTTCTAGGAGAATAAAGCCATG
>CAZAZB010000450.1:0-3285 GCA_964489485.1 uncultured Pseudomonadales bacterium
GGCATTCATAACAGAACTGCCGGGAAAACGCCGCGCATTTATCAAACAGTTCGACAAGACTTCTGACTACTATCAACAGCACGGCGCAACAATGTTTAGCCGCTATTCTGATGATCTCAGACGTTTCCTTGATGAGGTTATCAGCATTGACCATGCAGCTGCACAGGAAGAGCAAACAACCGAATCATATCTGGTTGCGGCTAGCTGGTATCAGCTTTGGCTAAAGAACTTTAAGGGCGCAGATGGTAAGGGTACAGACGGCGAAGATGAGAAACGATTCCTATTAGCAGAAACACTTTCCGATGCAGCAAGACCAAAGCTCGCTATCACCGAGTACGAGCTGCTTCTTGAACTATTTCCTGAATCTTCTTATACCAGAGAAGCAGCTTACGCCATTGTGCTGGAACTGGAAAAGGATGAGACGGGGGAGGCGACTTCCGAGAAGATTGATGCAAATCTTCAGTTCGCATCTCTTTTCCCCGACGATCCTCGCGCGGCAGCAACGCTGCTACGTGCATCAAAGCTACAATTTGATGCTCAAGACTATTTCCTTGCAGCAGAAAATGCACAACGAGCACGCGAACTAGGTCTGGATACCGGTCCACTGCTGAACACCGCCATGACAATTATTGCCCATAGCTTCTTTTCTCTTAATCTTTACGCCGAGGCGGTCGTTGCCTACCAACGGCTTGATGCGCGCTTCCCGGATCCGCAGTGGCACGAACGTGTGCTTATTGCAATCTACAAGCAGGGAGAAATGGCAGAATCAGAAAATGATCTTGAAACTGCTATCGCGCACTACATCGACTTGCAAAAACTCTCCCCATCCAGTGATATCGCAATCAATACAAGTTACGACATGGTTTCACTCTATGAAAGGATGGGACAAACAGGCCAGGCGATTGACCAGCTCAAGGAGTTCCGCAAACGACACCCCAGGAGGGAGATAACAAAAACGATTCCGATGCGCCTGGTCGGCTTGTACGAGACGACAAACCAACCTGAGCTTGCTGCCCTGGAACTGATCGGCATTAATAAAAATCACAAAGAGCCTGCTGATGTCCGCCGACAGGCTCTCTATCGAGCAGGTGAGCTTTACCTGTCTGCCAACAATAACGACATGGCGATCAGGATATTCAGGGACTATGCACACGGCTATCCTGACCCCGTCGACATCAGAATAGAAGCGATGAACCAGATGGATCTGCTTTACCAGGCGACAGGAGAACCAAAGAAGCGCCGGTATTGGCTGCGTAAGAAAATCGATGTTTTTAATGATAGACCTGCACCGACAGAGCGTATTCGTTACCTCGCTGCACAGGCAAATTTTGTCCTGGCCAAAGATCAACAAATCAAATTCGATAAAATACGGCTAAACCTTCCAATGAAAAAGAGCTTGCGGAAAAAACGTAAAGCCATGAAAAAGACAATCGCGGCCTATGAAAAAGTAGTTTCCTATGGCGTTGAAGAATTCGTCACCGCTGGAAACTACGCGATAGGTAATATCTACCAGTCACTTTCACAATCCTTGATGGCATCGGAAACACCCGCCGGGTTGAATGAACTTGAGCAATCGCAATACGAAATCTTGCTCGAAGAACAGGCCTACCCCTTTGAAGAACAGGCAATAGACCTGCATACCAGCAATCTACACCGGGGTTGGGCTGGGCAAATGGATGAATGGACTATCGCCAGTTTAAGCGAGCTTGCAGAGCTTTCACCGGGTCGTTTCAAACGGCAGGAAGCGGGGGAAGACTATGTCGCCGTTCTTTATTAAATCTGTCTTTTTTAGATCTGTCTTTGCCAGGTCTACTTCGGCAATTGTCCTTTTGCTAACCATCAGTGGGTGCGCGAATCAACCGGCTCCGTCCATATCAGAATCTACCCCTACTGCGACCTCGAGTGCAGCAAAAGTCCGCATTTCAAATCCCAATGCGGCGAAGATGTTTGAAGCCGTCGTCGATGCACTGTCCAGAAGTGAGTTAGGCTATGCCGAAGAACAACTTCTGATCATGATCGACCGTTACCCCGAACAGATAAGCCCCTATATCAATCTCGGCATAATTTATCGAAAAACTGGCCGTCCTGATCAAGCACGCAACATGTTTTTGACTGCCATCACGCTGCTACCCGAGGATTGCACTCCCAGAATTCAGCTGGGGCTATTGGAGCGTGAACTCCTCAACCTCAGGGCGGCAGAAAAGGCCTATCAGGGCTGTTTGAAGGTAGAACCGGACAACACCAATGCTTATCTGAACATCGGCATTTTGTATGAATTGTATCTCGGGGATTTCAACCAGGCTGTTCATGCCTACGACCAATATCGCCTACTCAGCGGCTCCACAAAAGTCGATGCATGGATTGCAGACCTTGAAAGGCGGATCGATAGAAGTAGCCAGATTGTTTCAAGTGGAGTCTCGCAATGAATTTTCTCAAGGTGCTGGTGAAATTGCTCTGCGCATTCACCATTATTCTAGCTTCAAGTGCATTCGCTGTAGAAGATCGAATAGAGATGGATCAGACCATTATTTCCGGTAACCAGGAACTGCCAAAAGTTTTATATATCGTTCCCTGGCACGAGGGCGATCAGACTCCGATTACCGCACATGAACCACAGCTTTCGCTGCAGCAGTTATTCACACCAATTCACCCATACGAATTCAGGCGCAGCCTCCTGAATCATCGCAACCTCACCAACCATCCCAATCACGACCTAAAGGAAACCAACTAATGGACGCAACCAACACAGTAATTAGATTCTTTCAGGATGGCGGACCATTTATGGTTCCCATCGCATTGATCCTGGCGATCGGTATTGCCATCGCCATCGAACGCTATATTTTTCTAGCGCGTACGACACACAGAAACCGGAAAGCTTTCAACACCCTGATGCCGCTACTCCAGGCCGGTAAGTTCCAGGAGCTAATAAAAGAAACCGGTCATCCGGACTCCGCCATCAGCCATTTATTCAAAGAAGGGCTTGCGAGAATGCGTAACTCCCGGCGTAGGCAAGATGTTGAATATGCGATGGAAGAAGGGTTGCTTGAAGCGCTACCCGCCATTGAAAAGCGGACGCCATATCTTGCGACTTTCGCAAACATTGCGACATTACTCGGCCTGTTAGGCACAATCATTGGGTTGATCGCGGCGTTTTCTGCCGTCGCAAATGCCGATCCTTCAGAGAAGGCAACCTTGCTCTCCCAGAGCATTTCGATTGCCATGAATACCACGGCATTCGGCTTAATGGCGGCCATCCCATTACTGCTGATCCATTCTCACCTTCAG
>CAZAZB010000451.1:0-3280 GCA_964489485.1 uncultured Pseudomonadales bacterium
CGCCGTGCTGGCACAAAAGCGGTTCGGCGGTCCGAACTTAATCAGAGGTTCCCTAGCAATCTTTCATGAAATTTAGCGTCATCATTCCGGCTCGATATGCATCGACAAGATTGCCTGGGAAGCCATTGATCGATATTCATGGTAAGCCAATGGTTCAATGGGTTGTTGAACAGGCGCGGATGAGCGATGCAGACAGAGTGATTGTTGCGACCGATGATGAACGTGTCGCCGCCGTGGTCACTGCATTTGGCGGTGAGGTTTGTATGACATCGAGAGATCACCCCTCTGGCACCGATCGTTTGCAGGAAGTTTGTTCATCACTTTCTTTTGAGGAAGATGAGGTCATCGTCAATGTACAAGGCGATGAACCACTCATGCCACCAACTGTCATCAATCAAGTTGCTGAAAACCTGGTTTTATCAGGGATGCAGATGGCGACCCTGAGCGAACCGATTACTGATCTGGCAGATCTTCTCGACCCTAACATTGTTAAGGTTGTCTGCAATAATCTATCTGCCGCCATGTATTTTAGCCGGGCACCCATACCTTTCCCGCGAGACTACTCTTTAGCAGAAGGTCCGTCAGAGGACAACAGAAGTCTAGCCACTCAATTAATCTGTCAGAGGCATCTGGGTATTTATGCGTACAAGGTATCGTTATTGAACAGATTTGTCAGTTGGGATGTTACACCTGTCGAAGACTTGGAAAAACTGGAGCAACTAAGAGCCTTGTGGCATGGTGTCAACATTCATGTTGCCCGGAGCCTGGAGGAAATTCCGCCGGGTATCGATACTGAATCAGACCTTAAACGCACACTTGATCTGCTTGCGAGCAGCGCATAGTATTTATGTTAGGTTCTTATTTCAATTTCTTGAATCAATTTCTTATATCAAGTTCTTGTGTTAAGTCCTCATACTGGTTCTAAAACTAAGTTCCCTAAAAGGGTGTTCAAGAAGAATGACAAAATACACACTGGTTGTAAAAGAAGAATGTGAAACCTGTAAGCTCGTCGTCGGTGTCATCAGCCAGTTGGCAAAGAGCGAAGAGATCGAGGTGTTTTCCCAGGATAATCCGGCATTTCCGCCGGGTGTTGCTGTAATCGATGATCACTCTTTGGAAGTGTCCTGGGGACTCAAGGTCGAAACAGTCCCCTGCGTTATCAGGTTTGATCAAGGTGAAGAGGTTGGAAGGGCTTTCGGCTGGGTAAGAACAGAATGGGAAGCGCTAACTGGGCAAAGATTTCATGCTGATTTGCCGGATTTTAGACCTGGCTGTGGTTCCAGGACAATGGACCCAGGAATGCCTGAAAAGCTAGCCGTGAAGTTTGACCAGGACAGATTAAAGGCGAGACAAATTGCTCTCGCCGAAGCAGAAGATGATATCGAGGCATGTTTTGATAGAGGCTGGTCTGATGGCCTGCCACTGGTTCCGCCTACACCCCTGCGGGTCATTCAGATGCTCAGCGGCACGACACGTGATCCAGCAGAAGTGGTAGGTGACGTACCGCCAGATTATGCACCCTGTTCTATCGAAAAGATCGCCATCAACGCTGTTATGGCAGGATGTAAACCAGAATACCTGCCCGTTGTTATTGCAGCAGTCGAAGCAGCGCTGCAAGACGAATTTTGTATGCATGGGCTATTGGCGACAACGTATTTCTCCGGGCCCATGGTAATGGTCAATGGGCCAATTTCCAGGGCAATCGGGATGAATGCCGCCGGTAATGCACTGGGGCAGGGTAATCGTGCTAATGCAACTATCGGACGCGCGTTGCAACTGGTCATTCGTAATGTTGGTGGCGGCAAGCCGGGTGGTGTGGATCGATCTGTGTTCGGCAATCCAGGTAAATATACCTACTGTTTTGCCGAAGATGAACTCAATTCCTGCTGGGAATCCCTCTCCGTTGAAAAAGGTTATTCTCCAGAGCAGTCTACAGTGACACTGTTTGCGGCGGATGGATTGCAAGGGATTGTGGACCAGAAATCGAGAGATCCTGATTCTTTATCACGTAGTTTTGCTGCCGGGCTCAGAGTGGTGTCGCATCCAAAGATGGTGATGGCACCAGATGCTTTTTTGGTTGTGTCTCCAGAACACGAACGCGTCTTTAAGAATGCTGGCTGGTCGAAACAACAATTAAAAGACAAGCTCGGAGAACTCCTTCAGATTCCAGGGCATGAACTTATCGCGGGTGCTGGTGGTATTGCAGAGGGTATCCCCGATAAATTTAAAGACGCGACCTTGCCTAAATTTCGTGAAGGTGGTTTGTCAATTGTCAGAGCTGGCGGAAGTGCCGGTCTGTTTTCAGCTATTATTGGAGGATGGGGGGCAACAGGTCCCATGGGTAGTGTCCCGGTGACCAGAGAAATAGGCACCTAGGGAACCTGGTATAAAAACCTGTGATAAGGACCTGTGATAAGAACCTGGTTTAAGAACCTGGTATAAGAAGCGCGTTATGCAACAGCGGTAACTGTTACTGTTACTGTAGTAGTAATATAGGTCAGGTGTACTGCTGACACATGTTTAAAAGGAGGCGATATGAATACGACACTGATGGATCCCACTTCGGAACTATCTCCGCAAACGAAACAACCACTACCTAGACCGGTGAGCCTTGAAGGTTTGACGGTTGGCCTATTGGATATATCAAAAGCCCGCGGTGATGTTTTCATAGACAGAATTGAAGACTTAATGGTACAGCGAGGGATCAAAACTCGCCGATACACCAAACCAACATTCACGCGGATTGCACCGGTTGAGCTCAAACAACAAATTGCCACCGAATGTGATGTGGTGGTCGAATCCCTGGCGGACTGAGGTTCATGTACGTCGTGCAGTTTGCATGACATTATGGATTTAGAAAGCCGCGGTATTCCAGGGGGGTTTGTTGCATCTGAAGAATTTGTTGAAGCGGCACAAGCCCAGGCAGATTCTCTGGGCTTTGATCCTCACAAGGTATTCGTTCCGCATCCAATACAGGACCGGACAGACGAGGAGATGCAGCAGTTAGCGGAAGAAGCTTTTGAAAAAGTTCTCGCACTGGTACTACAGAGTCCAGACGCCGGAATCTAACGGATGATCGGCGTCATTTGCAGTAGTCTATAACCAACGTCAAGTTCATCGAGGTCTTCAATACCGCTATAACGTTAAGGTTGCAGTACCCCTTATCAATTTCGTCATACCAGTTATTCATGATGAAATTTGTTCCAAGGATGAGCAAATGACGATAGGGGACTCTGCAGCCCCCGCAGACTATCGCAGTGCCGCGTTAAATCTTATTTAG
>CAZAZB010000452.1:0-3279 GCA_964489485.1 uncultured Pseudomonadales bacterium
GCACGTCAATTGCCGGAGCAAGTGTTTTATCCGGGTTGCCAGATGCCAGGGTATTATCGTAGGCGTCAATTAGACCTGGAATTAATTTCTCGAACCCAGGCAGATAAGGATCATAGGCAATGTCGATCAATTGATCCAGCGTCAGCCCGGACTTCCCTGTTAATACTTTGACTGCGTGCAGACCGCGGAAGTTCTCATCATCCGGTGCCATATAAACAGGATAGTCTTCTCGAACCGGGCTGAATTCTGCGGCTGCAGTGAACGGTGTCGAATTACAATTTTGTATCCAGCCATTCTCCGGGTTCAATATTGTAATGATTTCATCAACGTCATGTTTGCCCTGCCAATCGGTGGCAGGGTTACTACCATCAACAGGTTTTGAATAGTCGAACCGGGGGTCGCGTCTAGGCACAAAGTTTCCATGGTAGTAGGCGATATTGCCACCTGAATCGGCATAAACAGTATTGTTAGATGAATTCGTTCGTATGTTCATCATCTCGCGGAACCCTTCGTTACCCGTTTGTTTGGTCCTGATATACGATTGTTGCAGCGCTTTGACAGGATCCCAGTTGATCCGGGTGGCAACCCACTTGCCATCCTGCAAGTGAGTAATCGGTCCATGGTGGGTGCGATACATGGGGAATGATCGCTTGGAGATCTTGTCTCCATTTTTGTATCCGAGCGTTACTTCACTCACTTCAACCGGGCGCATCTCTTCACCGTAGCGATACATGAGTTCACCATCTATCAGGGACACTTCTTCAACAAAGTCATCCATAAAATCAACATGAGTGGATGTATGCATCCAGCCGGTGTTCTCGTTGAACCCCTGATAGACGAAGAATTGGCCCCAGGTAACTGCACCATAGGCATTGAGTCCTTCTTCGCTCACCACATGCACCTCGCCCCGAAAATAGAAAGATGTGTGCGGATTAATAAGCAACATGGTATGACCGGATTCTGTCAATGAACCCGATATGGCAAAGCCGTTAGATCCTCTTGGCTCGCGCAGTTCAAACTGGCTCGCCTCGGCAAGATGCACCGGCGCAGCTGGCTGACTACCACCGTAGAATTCTTCAATTCCCTGCAGCGGGATATTTTCTATGTCGCCGCCGATTGAGCCTTCTGAGAAGAACATGGGCATCCAGGGTTCAAAGCGTTCGAGAAGTGCAGGCTTCACTTCCGGATGTGTGGCGAGATAGTAATTCAGGCCATCCGCATAGGCATCGCATAAGTCCCTCAACCACTCGGGCGCTGATTGATAGGCGTCGACTGCCTCACCCGTTGTCATATAAAGGCGTGCTCGCAGGTCACTGAATATTGCATCTTCGCCCTCCACTTCGGCGAGGCGCCCCGTCGCCCAGATGTAATTTCGCTCAACCCGGTTAAAGTCATCTTCTGCCTGTGCGTACAACAAGCCGAAGACGACATCCGCATCAGTTTTTGCATAGATGTGTGGCACACCGAAATCATCACGAATGATGGTGACTCTATCTGCTCGTGCAGCCAGACGTTCGAGTTCAGATGTTGTCGTCTGCTGGGTGGTGCAGGCACTCAGAAACAACAAAATGAGAGGGATGGTAAATTTGGTCATTCTGGATACCATTTGCATTGTTTTTGTCATTCGTTGCTGAAAACTGGAACCACATAACAGCTGACTATACTGACTTCACAACCATCTGGTACAGGATAATTACAGTCAGTGTAGTGTTGTCACTGCTTGCTCAAAAATGCAGGGAAAGGGTACATGCTTTCTTGCTTACAACAGAAGGACACTAACGTCCAAGCTGTCAGCAGCCTTGGCAAGCCCCTTATCTAATGTCGTGATTCGTGCACCATGATTAGCTGCTACAGCAAGGTGAAGCGCATCTCCTGCCCGTAACCCCGTTAAATATTGATCAACAAAGCGTGCTGCTGTTTGAAAATCCGCACTTGATATTGATAAGCGCGTAAATGATTGTTCAGTTAGACTAACCAATACGGCAAGGGCATCCGCTCTGTTCGATGAAGATATTTCATTTGTTCGTAATTTTATTGAAAGAGCCGCTGAAAATTCTGTTATTACCCAGTCACTGACTAATAGTTGATTTGAATCTTGATCGACCAACCATTGCTGCATTTCTTTTGTTCGCCTTTCATTTGTCATCGCTGAAACAAGCAGGCTAGTATCTAGGTAATACATCAATATCTAGTGCTATTACGCATTTCACTTATAAATGCACCTGCCTCTTTTTTGGCTTTCGGCATGCTGTCCGTGAGGGCTGTCAATTTCTCAAGTTGAATGGGTTTGCGCGGGCTATCTGCCTGAACAACTTTCACGACCGGCTTGCCTCGCTTGGTAATTATGACTGTCTCACCATGACGAACAAGCTCCGTCAACTTGCTAAGGTGAGTTTTAGCATCTGCAAGACTCACGGTTTTTGTACTCATCGGCCAATCTCAAATGACTATCTACTTGGTCATATTATATTGGAAGTGACAAGAAAGGCGCAAGATTCGATTTTGAAAGAACCGAGACTTCTATAGATTCTAAAGAGACGGGTTTTTCTGCAATAATTGGGGCATGTAGAATTTATGCCGGTAAATGTTACTCCAACCCAATTTTCAGCCGCTCGGGTTTATACTGAGTGCACAAGATCAATCCGCGGTATCAGCAGGCCATATTTATCAGCAGTCTCTACACAATATGCAACAAACAACAGCGTAAACCTGGAATAAAGGGCTGCATCCGGATTGTTGCCTTGTGCGCAGCTTTGATCAGTATGTCCTGCCTTGGTGAACGCAAGGAAGATCTATCACCCTTAGCGGCCGAAAACTTTAGTTATGAAAATACCAGGCACCTGTTGAACAGGGCCGGGTTTGGTGGGACGCCTGCGCAGGTAGAAGCCATCCACAAGCTCGGTCTCCGTGGTGCGGTAAAACGACTGGTTTATTTCGAAGGTACCAGCACAACCCTGCCATCAACCTTCGAGCATTCAGGCGTATTCGATGAAGGGCTGGACCCTTTTCCACCCAGTCGACCAGCAACAACAGAACTTGCACAGCGAACAGGCGAAGCGCTGGGCATCAAGGTCAAACCAGGCGGAAACCGTCCAATACAACCCATTGTAAACAGATTTTTTTATTGGCTAAGGGCAAGCCGCCTGGAAACTGACCGTGTTGCCTATTGGTGGGCGAATCAAATGCTGACTTCACAGCGACCACTTCAGGAAAAAATAGCGTTGCTCTGGCACGGACATTTCGCCACTAATGAAGACAAGGTTCGCGACTATCGAAAGA
>CAZAZB010000453.1:0-3278 GCA_964489485.1 uncultured Pseudomonadales bacterium
CAGCCCTTCGTCCAGTTGCCGGTTCTTGGAACTTTGTTGAGCAAGGGTGTTTTTGCGGGGAATTTGCTGAATGCCATATTCGCAAGTCTGGCGGCAGCCCTACTCCATCACATTGCGTTTCGATTAGAGTCCAGACGATTCGCCTGGGTCATTTCTCTTGGCTATGCATTCTCTGCGACCTTCTGGTCTCAGGCGATCATTATCGAAGTCTATTCTCTGTCTTGCCTGCTCTTTTTAATCTCTCTGGCGATGGCTCTCAAGTTTATCGAATCCGCCGACATGAGATACTGGTATGCGTTAGGTTTCTTCTTCGGTCTGGGTCTATCCAACCACTGGCCGCTGATGTTGTTATCCGCGCCTGCACTCATCCTGTTACTCATGTCATCAGTTCAGCAATTAATGACTGAAATGACCAGAATAAGGTTCTGGATCTTATCTCTACTCAGTTTGCTACTGGGGCTTACACCCTATATCACTCTGGTCACTGACCCTGACCCGGTCATCGGTGTATTCGGTGGCATCACGACATTTGAACAATTTATCAATTACATTTCGCGTGCGGCCTATACGGACAATTTCGGCCCGGCAGACATCTATGACAAATTTAAATACGCTGGCTGGCTAACGATTGAGGCGATCCGGCAGATGGGCTATTGGGCATCGCCCCTTATCATCATTGGTTTATGGCAATCATTCGTACGTTATTCGTTACTCATTAGCACTTCTATCTTATTGCTTTTTATTGGTTCGACATACGTGCTATTGCTCATGTTGAATTTCGATTACGACCCTTTCTACCAATCAATATTTCGGCCGTACCCCGTTGTTGCTTATATCAGCGTCGCTGCCTGGTTTGCTATCGGCATTGAATACATTCTGACCAAAGTAAAGAAACTCATTAACGATGCATCCTGGCTGCGAATCACTGCACCCATTCTAATTCTTCTGGTTTTCGTTTCAAACTTCAGTCGCAACGACCGGAAAGACGACACCTTCGTTGAGAGATACACCACCACATTGCTCAACACACTGCCAGAAAATAGCATTCTATTTACCTATGGCGACTTTGGTTCAGCACCATTTGGCTATATGAAATTGATCGAAGGTGTTCGGCCTGATGTCGACATCATGGAATGGGAGAGCCTTGTTTTCAACAATCGACTAACGTCTCCCTTTGCACCAGAAAAGGTGAAAGAGGCAGCCATCCTCGAATTTGTAAACGCAACAGACCGTCCGATATTCTCTGTTTCCAATCGCCTCCACCCCTCCATCAACTATGGTGCCTATTACCAGCTCAATAGAAATGGAACCAGTGAACCAAGGATAAAACCGGAACTCGATGCCTACCTGCAATATCTAATTTACCTGGACAATAATCGGTTGATCGTAGACGCCCACGAACAAGTACTTCTCGCCAGCCTACTCGTGAACTATACGAGGATGTATCTGGACTACAGCAATCGCTCAGCCGGGCACAGAAAGGAAGTTTCTGACAGGGTTCGTGATTTACAGACAACATTCCCGGGGCGGCTGATTACAATGGAACTTGCGCTCGCGTCGGGCAACATAAGCCCGTTCTTACGGGAAAGGTTCCTGGCCTTTGCGAGAGAAATCGAAAGTAACCCACCTAGAATGACGCAAATGAGAAACATGGCGCTCTTCTATGAGTACTATGGGCGCATTCTTGCATTGAACGACAAAGACAAGGATCTTGGTATTGCCTATCTCGCCAGGTCTATTGCAACCTTCCCGGCCGATGATAATCCAAGCATTGGATATCTTTCTGCCCTTCAGCGCGAAAGCGAGAATTGAAGTAAAACGAAAAGTCTGTGGAACTGCAGGAAAAACAAGGTCCCCGGGTCAATTTACTCCTGAGACCAATAGCGTAATATTAACCCCTTTAGAATTCCCTTATTCAAGGTTGTAATAGAAATGACGATCAAACTTGCCCAGCAAGAGAACGAAAGCGGCGATAGTGCCATTGCACCCCAGGGGTTTGGTCGTATTACCGAAGTTCAGCCACCAAGCTTTGACCCCATCAGTGAAATGGATGCAGCCTATGATCATTTCTGCGAGAACGGATTCGTCGTCCTCAAGAACTGTCTGTCCAAAACCGAGCTAGAAGAGCTAGATGATTTCTACGAAAGAACACAAGCAGAGCAACCAGATTGCTGGGGTCTTGGAGAAAAAAGAAAGCCGCATCATCGCAACCAGGGTTTGATCTACTCCCAGCCACTATTAGACCACCCGGAACTCGATGGCTACACGCAACACCCGCGCACCTTTCCACTGGCAACGAAGATCCTCGGCGGTGAGGATAGTATCCGCTTCAGTGAGTTCAATTTCAGGGAAACCCCGGCCGATGCGGGCGTCGGCACCATGAACTTCCACCACGATGCCGTCATCGAAGATCGCCTGATCCGTCAACCTTATATGCCTTGCGACTGGTTGTGTGCCATTCACTATTTAACAGATGTCGCAGAGGGCACGCCTTCCTTTTGTGTTGTGCCCGGCAGCAACAAATTTGAAACCCTGAAGGAAGCACATGATGCACTCGGCGATGACTATAAGGAAATACCCCTCTATGGTGTCGCTGGCACCTGCATCATGTATGACATAGCGACCTTCCACACGCGATATGATGGTGATGGCGTACAAGCCCGTAGAACCTGGCACCAATATTATGCTCGCGGTGGCTGGTTACGAAGTGCGCTGCCAACAACCAATCGCTATGTACGGGCACCTACCCCCGTCCTAACAGACTGGAACCTCTTTCCTGAACGACTCGCCATGCATCCTGACCCGAAAAAACGATTGTTTTTCTCGCACTGGAATACTGCGCAAGGGGAATGGGTGGCTTCGGGGTTTGATGAAGAGGTTAGGAGATCTATGCCGCGAGGGGAGCAGTAAGATTATCGAGGGGCAGCTTATTTGTATGCTAAATGGGTACACTGTCTCCTGATCCCGCCTGGAATTAACCTCCCTGGTGACGTAAAACTCTCCAGACATTTATTCGAGTTCTGTAACATATTGATATTATTAGGGAAGATATCTGGCAACCGACAAGGAGAAAGTAGTTTCATGTATGGGAGTTTCATGTACGCTGTACGTAAAACTGCGGAAGATTTAGGGAAAATTTCTATGAAACCATTGTGGGGTAGGCTTTTGGGATGTTTCCGGTTAGGTAAAGAACTTGAGTTATTGGGAGTTCGATAGATGTTAGGCTCATTCAGAATTAACTGTTGAACTAAACCGCTGCGCGGTAGCTTCGCAAGACC
>CAZAZB010000454.1:0-3265 GCA_964489485.1 uncultured Pseudomonadales bacterium
TGTCTGCCCATGGGAAAAATGATCCCCATACCGACAGATCAAAGGGATGGAAAATGTTGCACGATGGGCGTTGGATGGCAGCGTTGCCTGTGAGTGACCCCAGATACCATGATGGCCAAGAGAAAACCCATGGTCACTGGTATAGATGATGATGGTATCTTCATAAAGGTTCAGCTGCTTGAGTGTGGCCAGAACCCGACCAACACCATCATCAACCATGGCCATTTCAGAATAATAATTTCGCAAGGTCTCCAGATCATTGGGGATGCGCAATTCCGAACTGTGATCAATACCGCCGACACTGTCGGAGGCTTTTCGTAAAAAACGGGCGATGGCATTTTCGTGTAACCCTTCTCGTGGTACGGAGTGCATGTCGACGTCATCGTAGTCGTCTCGAAACCTATTTTTCGCTCGCCCCTTTAATGCCGGCCAATGTCCATAAGGTGCGTTGTACGGAATAAAAGCAAAAAATGGATCGTTCGCTTTTTGCCCTTTTAAGTACTCAACTGTTTTGTCAGTAAAATAATCAACACTATGCCCAGGGTAGTCATGGCGTTCCCCATTCTCAATATAGGTGCCGTTCCAAAAATCGGTGACATGGCCATGTGGGCTGGTGACCCAATGTTGAAATCCATTTTGCGCCTGTTCTGGTGAGCCCATGTGGTATTTACCAATCAGCGCTGTCTGATAGCCATTCGCGCCAAGTATCGCCGGTAATGTTTCAAATTCATCCAGGGCATTCCAGTTATCCGGCCAACGGTGCTTAAGCCGGTCATCAATCCAGGTGTGGATACCATGCTGCGAGGGCATCAGCCCGGTCATCACGGAAGCACGACAGGGTGAACACATACCGTTAACACAAAATGCGTTATTGAACTGAAGTGACTCGCTGGCAAACGCATCGATATGGGGTGTTCGAATTTCATCATTGCCATAACAGCCGAGCAATTCTGCTGGTTGATTATCTGTCATGAACATCAAAATGTTGGGTCTTTTCGTCACTGGCTAGTGATCCTGTCTGGTTGATTGGTCAGAGCGATTGATATTACAAATTTAGAAGGTTCAGGATCAGAGCATAACTTTTCTAAACGCAAAAAACCTATCCCCATCATGTGCCCTGACGGTTATCTTCTCTCTGACTTTTTCTTCATTCTGGTAGTGATCGGTTAGATCGTGGCTCAACAGGATAGCCTTGACCATCAATCACATAGAAGATTAGAGAAGATTAGGACACCCTGTATCCAAGAAATTGCCGATTTACCTGTAAGAAAATGACTATCTCGTCTGTGAGCCATTTCGACTTGTTGGGTGTCCAGAACTCTGTCACTCCGCCGGGTGTCCAGAATTCTCCGCCAGGCAGAAATATAAACAGCCAATTTGGATAAATTCGTTAGGACCACCGCCGTTCACGCAAGTTCTTTTCTCCGGGTCCCTGGTTTAAACTGGATGACAGACCATCGGGAATCTGCGAAGAATGGCACACGATCACGATCACCATGATGTCGAGAGCATGGGAGACAAGCGTCTCGGCTGGGCAATTGCAGTCAATATGTTATTAACCATAGCGCAGATAATTGGCGGCGTTATTTCTGGCAGTCTTTCCCTGATTGCTGATGCCCTGCACAACTTTAGTGATGCTGCCTCACTGCTGATTGCCTGGGTCGCACGAAAAATTGGCCGTCAGCCAGCGGATCACTTCAAGACTTTTGGTTATAAACGAGCCGAGGTTATTGCGGCACTGATTAACCTAATCACTCTGGTACTGGTCGGTCTCTACCTGGTCTATGAAGCTATTTGGCGGTTCTTTGAGCCCCAGGCAATTGAGGGCTGGATAGTTGTCATCGTAGCCGGTGTCGCTTTGGTGATTGATGTGTTTACCGCGCTATTAACCTATTCCATGTCAAAACATAGCATGAATATCCGGGCGGCATTCTTACATAATGTCTCTGATGCGCTCGCATCGGTTGGTGTGATCGTCGCGGGTTCACTTATTATTCTTTATCAGTGGTACTGGACTGATACATTACTGACGCTGGTCATCGCAGGCTATGTTCTGTATCAAGCAAAAACCATGCTGCCCGAAACAATCCATCTATTAATGGAGGGTGCGCCTGAAGGGATCGCCATTGCGGATGTTATAGAATCGATGGAATCTGTTGATGGTGTTTCGAATGTACATCATCTGCACTTGTGGCAATTAGAAGAACACAAAAATGCATTAGAAGCCCATATTGTTATCAGGGATTTTACAGAAACGGAGTCAATCAAATTATCGTTAAAGACTTTGTTAAGAGAGCGTTATGACACAAATCACTCAACACTCGAGTTTGAGGTTGTCCGCTGTCTGGAATAGATTAGGTAGCAGGAAATAATGGGGTCAATGGAAATAATGGGGTCAATGTAAAGTGCCAGAGTAAACCCACGATACGACAATAAGGTTATTGTTGGGACATTGTCTCACACGATTTAACGTCAAGCTCCTCTAACAGAAGTTTATATGTGAAGTTAACG
Source organism: uncultured Pseudomonadales bacterium (assembly GCA_964489485.1). Taxonomy (GTDB): domain Bacteria; phylum Pseudomonadota; class Gammaproteobacteria; order Pseudomonadales; family Azotimanducaceae. Next base: position 2,512 of record CAZAZB010000454.1, read on the forward strand.
TCTTCATATTATCCTTGTCCTTCTTGTCCTTGTAGAGTTTCAGACTAAATGGCTAGACGACGCAGATTCTGTCCAGCAGGGTTTCCCATTCATGTGATACAGCGAGGTATCAATCGTCAAATCTGTTTCACGTCTGATGCGGATCTAGGCGCTTACGCGCATTGGTTAGCCGAGGGTGCCAAAAAATTTGGAGTCCAACTACATGGTTGGGTTTTTATGACTAATCATGTACATCTTCTTCTAACGCCTGAAGACGATAACGCGGTATCAAAGTTGATGCAATTTCTCGGTAGATTGTATGTTCGTCACTTCAATTACAATTACGCACGAACTGGCAGTTTGTTCGAAGGCAGATTTAGATCCAGCCTGGTACAGGACGATATCTATTTACTGACCTGCTTAAGATATATTGAACTCAATCCCATCAGAGCTGGAATGGTCACCAATCCTGGTGATTATCGTTGGTCCAGCTATGCTGCGCACGGATTTGGGAACAACATTTCCATGTTAACACCGCATCCACTGTATCTGGCATTGGGTGAAACAAAATCAGAGAGAGAAAAAAACTATCGGGAACTTATTGGTGGTGCGCTCGGTGCGGATGTCATCGCCAAAATCCGTCACTGTGCAAATAAGGGACTCATTCTAGGCACTGAGAAGTTCAAACAACAATTTGAAGAAATAACCGGCGATTCCCCCATTCGATAGACGAGTGCTAACATTTACTCTGGCACTTTACTTCGACCCCATAATT
>CAZAZB010000455.1:0-3252 GCA_964489485.1 uncultured Pseudomonadales bacterium
ACCCAAACTAACCGTTATCATCGGTGGTAGCTTTGGAGCGGGCAATTATGGCATGTGTGGTCGCGCATACGATCCGAATTTTCTCTGGATGTGGCCAAATGCCAGAATCTCTGTCATGGGTGGTCAGCAGGCAGCCGATGTTCTTGCACAGGTGAAAGAGGATGGCATGGAACGCAAAGGTGAATCGTGGAGCCAGTCTGACCGTGACCAGTTTCAGGCGCCAATTATCAATCAGTACGAAACACAGGGGCATCCCTACTACAGCAGCGCACGACTCTGGGATGATGGCATCCTTGATCCTGTAGAAACAAGAACGGCACTCGCACTCGCGCTTTCTGCCAGTCTGAACCAGCCCATTCCGGATACGTCATTCGGCATCTTTAGGATGTAACGCTTTGAACATTACTCGACTACTTATCGCCAATCGCGGAGAAATCGCGGTTCGAATTATCACCACCGCCAAACGTCTTGGCATTAAAACAATCGCTGTTTATTCGACCGCAGATGAACATGCACTTCACGTCAAGCTAGCCGATTCGGCTTATCTGATTGGTGATGCGCCTGCACAGGACAGCTATCTGAATATCAATAATATTTTACAAGCGGCATCTAGTGCCAATGCCGATGCCATTCACCCCGGCTATGGTTTCCTTGCAGAAAACCCGGATTTTGCAAGCCGCTGTGAATCAGCGGATATTATCTTCGTCGGTCCTTCCGTTGAGGCAATCAATGCAATGGGCTTGAAGGGTGTAGCCAAGAAGAAGATGGCAGCTGCTCATGTCCCGGTACTCCCCGGGATCAACGAAGTTGAAGACGACAAAATCGCTTCACAACTGGAAGTCATTGGTTATCCCGTACTGATCAAACCAGAAGCGGGTGGTGGCGGTAAGGGCATGAAGATCGTACGAAATGCGAGCGAACTCGCCGACTCAATTTCATCAGCCCGGCGAGAAGCACTTTCTTCATTTGGAAATGATGCATTGATTGCCGAAAAGTATCTTGAAAACCCACGACACATCGAGATTCAGGTATTTGCAGATGCCAGTGGAAATTGTATTCACTTGAATGAAAGAGATTGTTCTCTGCAAAGGCGACACCAGAAAATAGTGGAGGAAGCGCCTGCCCCCAACCTGTCAGACGAACTTCGGCAACAGATGGGAAATGCTGCGATCAACGCAGCTAAGGCGATCAACTACCTGGGAGCGGGTACTATTGAATTTCTCCTCAGCGAAAATGAGACCTTCTACTTTATGGAGATGAACACCCGGCTACAGGTCGAACATCCCGTGACAGAAATGATTACAGGTATCGATTTAGTGGAGTGGCAACTTAACATCGCAATGGGATCTACGCTGCCATTGAATCAGCAACAGATCGGTATTGATGGCCACGCGGTAGAGATTCGCCTTTATGCAGAAGACCCAATCCTGGAATTCTTGCCCGCCAGTGGTCGAATCCACCACTTGTCACTACCGGACAATGTTCGCATCGACTCTGGTGTTGTCGCGGGTGATTCAATTGGTGTCTTCTACGACCCAATGATGATGAAGGTGATAGCCTGGAGCAAAACACGCACCCTGGCAATTGAAAAATTAATTGCTGCTCTGCGTGATTTACATGTTGCAGGATTAAAGACCAACAGAGATTTTCTGATTAGCCTCTTGCAGGATGAAGTATTCGCAGCGGGTCAGGCATCCACGGACTATCTAGATAGAATGCCAGACTGGGAAGCACCTTCTGAGCCTGAATATCACCAGGCAATGTCCAGCGCTGCCTTGTTCCTATTACAATCCCAGGCCAACAAAACACAGACGTCGCCCTGGTCGAGTGCCATGAACTTTCGCCTGAATCAAGCGAATCAACGGGATCTTGTATTTTACATTGATGATCAAGCACATAAAGTGACGGTGCTCGCCCTCTCCAACAAATACCACATCACAAGTCCTCTCGGTGAGTCGAGCCACGACCCCGACGAAATTGTTAGCGTTCATTCGATGGATGATAGGTTGACAGTATTTTTATCAGACAGAACCATCGTCCTCGGCGTTCCTGGGACATCAAGCAAGCATGATGCTGCATCCAGTAACAATGTGAATGCACCCATGTCAGGAAAGGTCATTTCGCTACTGGTCAGCGAGGATTCGGAGGTTGACGCAGGGACACCACTGCTGGTTGTTGAAGCCATGAAGATGGAACATACCATCTGTGCTCCACAAAAAGGCATGGTCCACAAAATCTACTACGCAGAGAATGACACGGTGAATGAAGGTGCAGAACTACTGGATTTTGAGGCGGAAGAACTCGCCTGATACGGAAATTTACCCTGCACGCAACCTGACACTAGACTTGGCTATCTACCTATTTCTTTACCTTATTTAGCCTGGTTGTTCTTATTGCCTAGCTTGATGTGCTTCGGACCAGACATACTCACCTGACCACTAACGCCTGTAGGAATCTGTTGGATCTTACCGCCAGATTTTAGAAAAATGGCAGTTTCTTCGGCAATGGTTAGCTGCGCTTTTTGTTTTGTTTCAGGCGTAGCTTTTTCAGATTTGGCCATTTTTCCCACTTTTATTCTTATGAAGGGCGTATTGTACACTGGTCGCAGTACGAATACCCCGACAATAGACCTGTTGGCGAAGCGCCGCCTATTGTCCAGATTCGGTTCGGATCACGCCACAGCAAGGTTGGTTGAATCCCAATCGAAGAACTTGAGATAGAGAATAAGACAAAAAAAGGGAGCCAGTAAGCCCCCTTCTCCTTTATTCCGAACGTTTGACTGACATCAGTCCATTCCAGGCTACAGCATAGAATCCAGTTCAGGTACTGCTTTGAATAGATCAGCAACAAGACCATAGTCTGCCACCTGAAAGATCGGCGCGTCTTCATCCTTGTTGATTGCAACAATCACCTTGCTGTCTTTCATACCGGCCAGATGCTGAATCGCACCACTAATCCCAACAGCAATATAGAGATCCGGGGCAACAATCTTACCCGTCTGACCCACCTGCATATCGTTTGGTACAAAGCCTGCATCAACGGCTGCACGTGAAGCACCGATAGCAGCACCTAACTTGTCTGCGACTGATTCGAGCAGAGCAAAATTTTCACCATTTTGCATGCCGCGTCCACCGGAGATGATAATGCTCGCCGCCGTTAATTCAGGCCTCTCCAGTTTAACGATTTCTTCCCTGTCCCATGTCGAAAGACCAGCATCTTTTACGATATCCAGATTCTCAATGGCTGCACTAC